>JBJEOP010000117.1:0-7236 GCA_051880775.1 Acutalibacteraceae bacterium | reverse complement strand
AATATTATTTAAACGAAATAGATAAATAAAATTAAGATTTTAATAACAAACAGATACATAATAAAAATATCGTATATACAAGTAATATAACCGCTGTAAGCGTTTTTTATGATATGTTAATATAGCTATACTATGTTGATTTTGAACGCATACAGCGGTATATATAACGCTTATTACAATGATTATAAAAGCAATTATAACACAACAAAAACAACAGCGGAATATGATAATTTGAATATGAAATTTTTTAACATACATCACAATTCAGATGTTGACAAATACCCTTGAATTATGGTATATTTATTGGCAGATAAGCTATTTTTAGTTTATCAACAACCCAGAATACTTGAAGAAATCAGAGGAGTCTGTAATAAAAATGCAGAAACTCCTTGATATACTCGAAGACAACGACGACGTTCAGAACGTATATCATAACTGGGATATGCCTGAGGAAGAAGACGAGGACTGAGTCCGTTATAAATTCAAAATTTTAACAACAGGGGAGAAGAACCGTCAGAAGTTTTTCTCCCTTTGCTTTTGGCGTTATAAATACGAACTTTTTTCGTAAAAAGTAATATATGTAAATTTCATAACAACTAAAATTTACAATAATTTTAAGAAATACAATACCACAATAGTTATCATAGCGAAAATGCGGTCAATTCATTGACAAAGAGGTTATAAAAAATTATAATAGTACAGAATTAACTAAAATGTATAGGACTGCGTATAAATGACGGTTTCACTTTGCATAATTGCATATAATGAGGATAAAGTAATAAAAAATCTTCTGTCACAGGTTTTAAGCCAGACTTATCCCCACGATAAAACAGAGATAGTTCTTGTTGACAGCAATTCACAGGATAACACAAAAAAGCTGTTCAAGAACTTTTGTGCCGAATACCAAAATCAATATATCGGTATAAAGGTGCTTGAAAACATAAAGCAATCTCAGGCGGCAGGCTGGAATATTGCTATAAAAAACGCTGTCGGCGATATAATCATACGGCTTGACGCTCACGCAGAAATTCCGCAGAACTTTATCGAAAACAATGTCAAACTCATAAAAAGCGGCGAAAGTGTGTGCGGAGGTGCAAGACCGAGTATAGTCGATGAACCTACGCCGATAAAGGAAATGCTTTTTCTTGCCGAAAATTCAATGTTCGGCAGTTCAATCGCCGGCTACCGCAGAGAAAGCACTCAGAAAAAATATGTGTCGTCACTGTTTCACGGGGCATACAGACGGGAAGTCTTTGAAAAGGTCGGCGGTTTTAATGAGGACTTGGGACGAACAGAGGACAACGAGCTTCATTACCGTATCCGTCAGGCAGGCTACAAAATCTGTCAGGGCAGCGATATAATTTCCTGTCAGCACACAAGAGGAACTCTCGGCGGAATGCTTAAACAAAAATTCGGCAACGGAAAATGGGTAGGGCTGACCCTCGGAGTTTGTCCGAAATGTCTTTCACTGTTTCACTTTGTGCCTTTCTGTTTTGTTGCGGCACTTATCTTATTTTCGTTTTTTGCGGTTGTCGGTGGTGTAGTGGGTATGCCTCAGTTTGCAATTCCGCTTTATGCACTTCTTTTGCTTTATGCACTTGCGGATTTGGTTATGACTGTTGCGGCAATAATACCGTCAAAAAAACACCCTGTTCAATTATTATTGCCTTTTGTATTTTTTATGCTTCATTTTTCTTACGGTCTGGGGACTGTTGTCGGCTTGATACAGCTGCCGTTCTGGAAACACCGTCTTGACGGCTCGGCACAAAGAGAGATAGAAAATGTAAGAAAATGTGTAAAGGAAAACTCAAATAAAATCCCGGAGGATAACTGAATGTTTACAATATTTAAGGAACACAGAGGTTTCGGAAAACAGATTTTAATGCTTGCAAAAGATGACCTGATAAAAACCTACAAAGGCTCCGTACTCGGGCCGATATGGGCGGTAATGAAACCGCTGTTTCAGCTTTTTGTTTACTGGTTTGCCTTTGCAGTCGGAATAAGAGGCGGTGCCGACCGTATTGAAATGGGAGCACCGTTCTTCATTTTCCTTATGGTAGGCTTTATACCGTGGTTTTTCATAAGCGACACAATCAACAAAGGCTCAAAATCAATCCGTCAGAACAAGCAGTTCGTAACAAAGGTGTCGTTTCCTGTTTCGGTAATAATGACCTACACAACTTTGTCAAAGTTCTTTATACATCTTGTACTTATGGCACTCGGATATATATATCTTGTGTTTGCAGGATATATTCCGAGTATATACAATTTGCAGTTTTTCATTTATGCACCGTTTATGTTCATCTTTTTCCTTGTTTTTTTGTGGTCTCTTGCACCGATGAGTGCATTCAGCAAAGACTTTGAAAACCTTATTACAACAATTATGGCAGGACTTTTCTGGCTGTCAGGTATCGTTTATAACTCCTACGAGCTTGAATTTGAGTGGCTGAGAAAAATTCTTCTCTTTAACCCGATAACATATTTCGTCAACGGTTACCGCAAAGCATTTATATGCGAACAGTGGTTTTTTGAAGGTCCTTATCCGATAGAAAATATTATAATTATTGTAGAATTTGTATTTTTAATTATGCTCGGAATATTCAATTATAACCGTTTAAGAAAGCGTCTTCCTGACGTATTATAAAAAATCTCAAAAACAGGGTGTGTATAAATGGAAGAAACCTTGTGGCAAAAATTACAGCGTGTAAAAATCAGCGATATAGGGCATATATTTTTGTTTTTGATTGCATTGCCTGTTGCACTTATTTACAGATGCTTCCGCAAGGATTTATGGCTTATCTGCGACAACAAAAATGAGGCACGGGATAACGGCTATTGGCTGTTTAAGTATATATGTGAAAATCATAAAGAACAGGATATTGTCTATGCAATCAGCAAAAAATCCCCCGATTATCAAAAGGTAAGGACTCTCGGTAAGGTTGTTTCATACGGTTCACTTAAACACTGGATTTTGTATCTTACCGCAAAGAAAAACATCAGCTCACAAAAAGGCGGAAAGCCCAATGCGGCAGTGTGCTATTTTCTCGAAGTAAACAGAATACTCAAAAACACAAGAATTTTCTTGCAGCACGGAGTAATAAAGGACGATATGCCGTTTTTGCACTACGAAAATACACAGATGAGAATGTTTGTGTGCAGTACGGAAAGAGAATGGCGTTTTGTGTCCGAAAAATACGGCTATCCCGACGGCTATGTCAAAAAACTCGGACTTTGCCGCTTTGATATGCTCCATAATGTAAAAACCAGGCCGAATCAGATACTCGTTATGCCGTCATGGAGGAGCTGGATTGCAACTCCAACCTCTGCGTCGTATGAAATAGAAAATGTTTCCGATTTCCGAAACACCGAGTATTTCAAGGCTTGGAACGAATT
This sequence comes from Acutalibacteraceae bacterium, assembly GCA_051880775.1. GTDB lineage: Bacteria > Bacillota > Clostridia > Oscillospirales > Acutalibacteraceae > UBA1213. Next base: position 3,843 of record JBJEOP010000117.1, on the reverse strand, counting down.
TCTTAATAACGAGGAAATTCACCGCATACTAAAAGAAAACAATCTTAAAATGATTTTTTATCCTCACAGGGATATGCAGGCTTTTCTTCAATATTTTAACATAGACGATGAAAACATAATCACGGCGAAATGGCCCGAATACGACGTTCAGCAGCTTTTAATTGAATCGCAGTACCTCATAACCGATTATTCAAGTATCGCAATGGACTTTGCCTATATGCAAAAAAGACTTATGTACTATCAGTTCGATTATGAGGATTTCAGGCGTGGACAATATCCCGAAGGCTATTTCAGCTATGAAAAGGACGGTTTCGGCAGGGTTTGCTATAATACAGATGAGGTTGTCAGCGAATTTAAAAATGCTGTTTCCGAAAATTTCGTAAATCCCGACGAATATCTTACAAGACATAAAAATTTCTTTGACCTTTATGATACTCATAACTGTGAAAGAAATTACAATGCAATTAAGGAGCTGTAAAATTTCAATGAGCAAAAATATTGATAACGCAGACCAAAAAATAGATTTTGTGCTTATATGGGTTGACGGCAACGATAAAAAATGGCAGGCAGAAAAAGCGAAATACGATACTTCCGTAACATACGGAGATACCGACGTTCGTTTCAGAGATTGGGAAAACCTTCAATACTGGTTTAGAGGTGTGGAAAAATTTGCCCCTTGGGTAAACAAAATTCATTTCGTAACGTGGAGACATCTTCCAAAGTGGCTCAACACAAGCAATCCAAAGCTTAATATAGTCAACCACCGTGATTATATTCCCGAAAAATACCTCCCGACCTTTAACTCCCACACAATAGAATTAAATCTTCACCGTATCAAAGGTCTGTCCGAACAGTTCGTTTATTTCAACGATGATATGTTTGTTACAAACTATGTTCAGCCGACCGATTTTTTCAAAAACGGCAAGCCCCGTGATACCTTTGCACTCGATACGATATTTTTCGGAAAGGGCAGTGCGGGATTTTTCAACGGTGCAGACCTTGAAATAATCAATACGGATTTCCCGGATAAACATAAGATATTCAGGCGTGATTTCAAAAAATGGTATAATCCTCACAACGGCTTTAAAAGCCTTATCCGTACAACGCTGCTTTTGCCATGGCCTTACTTTTCGGGATTTTATTATCCGCACATATCAAGTAATTTTCTGAAATCCACCTTTGAGGAGGTATGGGAAAAGGAATACGATGTCCTTGACAAAACCTGTACCGACAAATTCCGTCAGAAAACGAATGTCAATCAGTGGCTTTTCAAATACTGGCAGCTCGTTTCGGGAAATTATGAGGTAACATCATACAAAACAGGTATGTGCTATCATATCAAAGAAAAAAATTTTGCCGAGGCTTGCAATGCCGTCAAAAACGGAACATATAAAATAACCTGTATAAACGATACGGACAATACAATTGATTTTGAAGAAAAAAAGCAGAAAGTACTCGACAGCTTTCAGCAGCTTCTTCCCGAAAAATCATCATTTGAAATATAAAATTTTAAAATCAAAGTCAGGGGAATGATAAATTTGAAATTTTCAAAAGAGGATACTCTTGCGATTAAGGGCATAGCCATTTTGATGATGGTACATTTTCACGGGTTTAGCACCGCAAATAGTTTCAAAAATTTCGATATAAGTTTTTTTCCGTTTTCTGAAACAACTGCAATTCTTATTTCAAATTCATTTAAAGTATGTGTCGGTATGTTCGCACTGCTGAGTGGCTACGGACTTGCAATATCATTAAAAAAATATATCAATACAGACGGAACACTTGTAAAAAAAGGTTATTCAAATTATCTTTATCCCCGTCTTTTTAAGCTGATGTCGGGATATTGGTTTATATTCATACTGGCACAAACAGCCTGTGCAATAATTACTCAAAGTCAGGCAGAAATTTATTTTTCCGACGGTATTGTCAGAGGAATATATAAGATTATTCTGGATTTCTTTGGAGTTTCTTACTTGTTTGGCGTAGAACCGCTCAACGATAATTGGTGGTATATGGGACTTGCAATATTTATTATTGTAATTGTTCCGTTTATAGTTTATTTAGTTAAGCGCTTTAATTCACTTCTCCCTGTTGTTCTTGTTATGTTCGTTCCAAGAATTATTTTTTTAGGTCAGGATTTTTCGGTCGGCGAAAAGAACAATCCTATGAGATGGCTCCTTGCCGTTGTTCTGGGGGTAATATTTGCTGAGTATGATGTTTTTGCCCGAGCAAAAAGTTTTATGATCGGTAAAAATAAAATAATTAGCAAGCTTTTAAAGTTCATAATATCAACCGCAACACTTTTGCTGATGTTTTACGCAAGAATATCGTTTAATCCGAAACCTGTACGGGACTATACTTATGAATTCAATGACAATATTCTTCCTGCGTTTTTGATATATTATCTTTACGATTTTATTACGGATATTCCTGTGCTGCGTCAGATATTGATGTTTTTAGGAAAACATTCGATGAATATGTTTCTGATACATACTTTTATTCGTCTTACATTCCTGAAAGCATTTGTATATTCATTCAGACATTTTATACTCGTAACGCTTGTTGTAGTGGTGATTTCACTTGTATTATCAATAATTATAGAACTGCTGAAAAAAGTATGTGGATATAATAAGCTGATTGAAAAGATACAAAATAAAATATATGACTCGTTCTGTACAGAAAAAGCTCAGGCGTAGACAATTTTATTTCAAAATATATTTCATGGAGGATATATAAAAATGAGTAAGTTGAATTTTTTAATAAAAGACGGTTTTCTTGAAATCAAGCGTGAATATGCACGAAAACCCGAAATATTTACTGCAAAGGATTATATGTCACTATCACTTGCCGCAAGCGACAATAACAAAAAAATAAAAACCCGTATTGTAGTCAGTGATGACCTGAAAAATAAAATTCTTTTTCTCCATGAACTGCAATCACAGGATTTTTATATTCCGCCTGTAAATATGACGCTTGACGAAATAGAGAATATTTCTGACGATATTCAGAGGGAAAGGTTAAAACTGGCTTCTGATTACCTTGAAAACGAACAGTTCAGAGAGCAAAATGAAAGCTATATTCAGGACGGCAGATTTACCGTTTACGGAAAAAACGACAGCGACGACGCTGATGATAACGCTTCTGATTCAGAAAAAGATGAAAGCGTTGAAGAAAACGATAACGATAACGATGAAGACACAAATGAATATGTCGTTAAGAAGTGGGTTGTTGCATTTACAAAAAACAAAAGACTGTTTGTATTCATAGGCGAACTTAACAGGATATACAATATGCTTGTACCTCTCCATTACAGAGTGCAGACCTTAAAGCTGAACAAACGCAGACTTAAAGTTTCTCTTATTGCATATCTTGAAAATCCCTATCATGTTGATATTAAGAACTGTTATCTTTCGGTTGATGATAATAATCGCAAGCCCGTTAAGCTGACGGTATCAAATTCGTGGATTTCCTTGATGAAAATTCCGTTCAATCATTGTTTCCATTCCTGTTCTTTTTCTACGAAAGACATAGTTTCTCAGGAGTCAACAATCAACAGTAATATTGATATTCAGGCTGAAATTGACGGAAATCTGATTAAATACCGTCTTGGTAAGAAGAATATTGATACAACCCAAAAAAGTTCAAGATTGTATTATGTTCCTGTTGTGACAACTTATGCGGGAAATTATGCACTTAATGTACGCCGTTCATTCAAAGGAAACTATGTTCTTGTAAAGCGTGAAATCGAAGATATAGAAAAAACCTCTTGGTTTAAGTTTATGGAAAGTCCTTTTATTTCTGGATTTATGTATTACTTTGAAAAATTCCTTTCAAAATTCCGCC
>JBJEOP010000116.1:0-7439 GCA_051880775.1 Acutalibacteraceae bacterium | reverse complement strand
TCCCGACGAGGCTAATGCCGAAATGTTCAAAAAATACAAGGAAGTAACAGGCAGTGAATGTTTCTGCTACCTTTATAATCTCAAAACAAACAAAAAATTCTTTATCAAAAATTCACTTATTGCAAAGCTCGGCTGCGACGGTATAAAACCGCTTGATGTTCACGGCGAAAAGTACCTCATACTGCTTGACCCGTTTGCCGACGAAAGCATCAAGGAACACTACTATAAAGAACAGAGATGGATAAACGCCGATATCCGTGACAATATATGGCTTTGTAATCTCACCGAGCTTGAAAACGAACTCGAAAACGGCTGTACCGAAATAACAAAAAAATGTATCGCAAGTGCCGACATAAAGGCTCTTGTGCGTTATATCGGAACAGAGGGCGAAAAGGTTTATTTCCGTGCAAAGGAATTCCGTACAGGTACAGAAAAGCTTTGCAGCTATGACGCTTTTACAAATTCTCTTGATGTCGAGGCAACCCTGAGCGACCCCGAGGACAACAGAACGGTTTATCTTATCGAGGAAAAACCGACAAAGGTATTCTGCGTTACAAGAGGCAGTACAAAGATATATGTAAAGGGTGTATTAAACAGCACGGCTAATCTCAGCTATGACAACAGCCTCGGCGAATTTATGACCTGTATCGAAAACAGATTTGTCGTAACACAAAGGTCTATATACAGTGAAGAAAGCAAAAATATCTTTACATACTACTATATATATGACTCACAGCTTGACAAGAGTGAAAGCTACGAGTGTAAATGCCATGTTTACGGCGATACTCTTGTACTTTACTGAGTAAATTTTCAAAAAATATCTTGCATATTAAATACAGATATGATATTATATAGTATGGATATGTAAGTTGACTAAAAGAGTGGGGCGACCCGCTCTTTTATCATTATAAGGACGGTATGCGTTTCAGGCACAAGGCACGTCCGTTCCGTCCTTGATTTTCAGTCACAGATTACTTTATGAAAGGATGACTTTCGGCTTATGGCAAAGAAAAAACAGGGCAACACTGTTGAATTGGTTACTGAACTTGTAAAACCGATTGTTGAAGATATGGGACTTACATTATGGGATGTGCGTTTCATAAAGGAAGGTGCAAGCTGGTATCTCAGAATTTTCATTGACAAAAACAGCGGCGTTACAATCGAGGACTGCGAGGCGGTAACAAGAGCTATCGACAAACCGCTTGATGACCTTGACCCTATTGAACAGAACTACTGCCTTGAAGTTTCTTCACCGGGGATTGAGCGTGAGCTTACAAAGGACGAACATTTTGACGCTTTTCTCGGAGCACCCGTTATGGTAAAAAACATTCGTCCCGACGAAAACGGCGAGCGTGAATTCAAAGGCACTCTCACTGCTCACACAAAGGACGACATAACTCTTGCCCTTGAAAACGGCGAACAAAAAGTTATAAACAAAAAAGATACAGTATATATTAAACTGGATGATTTCAATATTTAATAAACGGAGGAATAAATCAAAATGCAGAAAAGAAAGAAAGCCGTCAAGGTTGACGACAGCAAAAACACCGAACTTTACGAGGCTCTTGCTCTTATCGAGAAAGAAAGAGGAATCCCTGTTGACTTTATGATTTCGCAGATTCAGAAAGCAATCCTTACCGCCTGCAAGAACACATACGGCGGAAACGATGATGTAACAATGGATATGAACCCCGAAACAGGCACTTTTGAGGTTTTCCTCAACAAAGAGGTTGTTGACGAGGTTTTTGACAGCAACAGAGAAATCCCGCTTGAAGAGGCAATGAAAATCGACCCTTATGCAAGTATCGGCAACAAGGTTCGTATAAGACTTGACCCGAAGGATTTCGGAAGAATTGCCGTTCAGACAGCAAGAAATATGATTCGTCAGGGAATCCGTGACGGCGAAAAAGGACAGGTGCTTGCGGAATTCCAGAGCAAGCTACAGGAAATCGTTACCGCAACCGTTGAACAGGTTGACGCAAAAACAGGCAACGCAACACTCCGTCTTGGAAAGGCTATTGCAATACTGCCGAAAAGCGAACAGGTAAACGGCGAAACACTCTCTGAGGGCGGTCAGATCAAAGTCTATGTCGTTGATGTAAAAACAAGCGACAGAGGTCCCCGTGCTATCATTTCAAGAACTCACCCCGACCTTGTAAAAAGACTTTTTGAGTCGGAAGTACCTGAAATTTTTGACGGCACAGTTGAGATTAAATCTATTTCGAGAGAAGCCGGTTCAAGAACAAAAATCGCCGTTTTCAGCCGTGACGAAAATGTTGACGCTGTCGGTGCCTGCATAGGTCCGAGAGGTCAGAGAGTCGGAACAATCGTTGACGAACTCGGCGGAGAAAAAATCGATATTGTTGAATACAGCGAGGACCCTGTAAAATTCATAACAGCCGCACTTTCACCGGCTGAGGTTCTTAAAGTTGAGGTTGACGCAAACGGCGAAAAGGTATGCAAGGCGACTGTTCCCGACGGACAGCTTTCTCTTGCAATAGGCAACAAGGGTCAGAATGTTCGTCTTGCCGCAAAGCTCACAGGCTGGAAAATCGACATTCGTCCCGAAAGCGGATTTTTCGGCGAGGACGATAATGACGAAAATGAACCGTCATACATCGGCGACGGTCTTGACGACGAAGATAATTCATAATTTATAATTCATAATTTATAATTCATAATTCATAATTATTTTTCAAACCGTCGGTTTAATGTGATAAAATAAAATTTATTGTTACATTTAGTTGTTGCGTGGAAAAATAAATGCACTGATTTCGCAGACAATGACTTAACGGTAAAAATAAATTTGAATGCGATTCGATCGTGGCGGCACGCCACTGCGATTTGACAGCGGAGACACTCCGCAGGGTGGGTGAGAACAATGCGTCAGAAAAAACAGCCTATGAGAAAATGTACGGGCTGCAATGAAATGAAAGAGAAAAAACAGCTTGTGCGGGTTGTAAAGGCTCCTGACACTGTTGATGAAAACGGAAACGTTATTAAAACAGGTGAAATTTCGATTGATATAACAGGTAAAAAACCCGGACGGGGAGCGTATGTCTGCAAAAATCCTGACTGTCTTACGGCAGCAAGAAAAGCAAGAAGGTTTGAAAGGGCGTTTTCGTGCAAAATTCCCGATGAAATATATGACGCTCTGAGCGAACAGCTTAAAAACTGAAACATATTGTCTGAGAAAGGGTGATCCGAAAAATGAATGATAAGCTGTTGTCGTTTCTTGGTATTGCAAGGCGAGCCGGACGATTGTCACTCGGCTTTGATACAGCGACGGAGGCGATGACTAAGGGCAGATCAAAGCTGCTGCTGCTTGCCTGTGATTTGTCCGAAAGAACAACAAGGTCAATAACGGAAACAGCACAAAAGTCGGGTACTCAGACAATCGTTTTAAACATACCGATGGAACAGATAGGTATCTCACTCGGAAAAATTACGGGTATTATCTCCGTAAATGATGAGGGATTTGCAGAAAAGCTGAAAACGCTTTGTGCAGAATAAGACAGGAGGAATGTATTTTATGATAAAATATAGACTTGGCGAGGTTGCAAAAGACCTGAATGTATCAAACAAAGAGGTTTCTGATGTTTTGAAAGAAAAACTTAATGTTGTAAAGAAGCCTGCCGGCGTTCTTACCGAAGAAGAACTCAATGTTATTTTTGAACATTTTACTCAGGCATCAAGTCTTAAAAATTTTGACGCATATTTTGCGTCGGCAAACAGTAAAGCCGAAAATACCGAAAAAACGGAAAAAACCGAACAGAATAAAACCGACAAAAAGCCTCAGCAGAAAAATTCTCAGCCAAAACAGCAGGATAAAAATAACGCTCAGAACAAAAAGAATGACCGCAATCCTAACCGCAATAACAACAATAACGGCAAAAAACCGTCGGCACAACAGCCCGAAAAGCAAAAATCAGACGGTATGCCTGTTATCGAGGAAGAAAGCAGTCTTAACGAAAACCGTGGCAGAGTTATAAATACCCGTGCTTCTCACGTTGATATCGAAAGATACAACGAAAAGTATGACCGCCTTGCAAGCGAAAAAATGCATAACGAAAATACCGTTCAAAAGCAAAAAATCAATCAGCGTTCTCAGCGTAAGGGCAAGCCACGCAATTCACGCAAGGAAACTGAGGCTGAAAGACTTAAAAGAATTGCAAACGACAGAAAAAACAAGCCTATTACCGTTCTTATTCCTGACGAAATCACTGTCGGCGAGCTTGCATTAAGGCTGAAAGCAACCGCCGCAGAGGTTATCAAAAAGCTCTTTATGCTCGGCACAATGGTAACGGTTAATGATGTAATTGACTTTGATACCGCATCTCTTGCGGCTATGGAATTCCACGCGAAGGTCGAAAAAGAAGTTATCGAAACCATTGAAGAAAAAATTATCGATGACAGCGAGGACGATGACGAAAACCTCGTTGAAAGAGCTCCCGTCGTTGTTGTAATGGGTCACGTTGACCACGGTAAAACATCTCTGCTTGACGCAATTCGTCACGCAAATGTTACATCAACCGAGGCAGGCGGCATTACACAGCATATCGGTGCTTACCGTGTAAAAATCAATGACCGTGATATTACTTTCCTTGATACTCCGGGACACGAGGCTTTCACAACAATGAGAGCAAGAGGTGCACAGGTAACGGATATTGCTATTCTTGTTGTTGCCGCAGACGACGGTATTATGCCGCAGACTGTTGAGGCTATCAACCACGCAAAAGCCGCCGGCGTTTCTATTATCGTTGCAATCAACAAAATGGACAAGATCGGTGCTAACCCTGACCTTGTAAAACAACAGCTTACGGAATATGACATTGTTCCTGAGGAATGGGGCGGCGATACTCCGATTATTCCTGTTTCGGCACATACAAAAGACGGTATTGACGATCTTCTTGAAATGGTACTGCTTGTTGCCGATATGAAAGAGCTTAAAGCCAACCCCGACAGAGCCGCAAAGGGTACTGTTATTGAGGCTCGTCTTGACAAGGGCAGAGGTCCTATTGCAACGGTTCTTGTACAGAACGGTACGCTTAATGTCGGTGACATAATCGTTGCAGGAACAACCGTTGGCCGTGTAAGAGCAATGCTCAACGACAAGGGTATAAAGGTTAAATCGGCAGGTCCGTCAGTTCCTGTTGAAATTACAGGTCTTGATGATGTTCCGACAGGCGGCGATATATTCAATGCAGTTTCTGACGAAAGACTTGCAAGAGAGCTTGTTGAACAGCGTCGTGACGCAGAAAAGGAAGAAAGATTTAACGCAAGAACCAAGGTTACTCTTGATAATCTCTTTGACCAGATGCAGCTTGGCGAAATGAAAGAGCTTAAAATCATTGTAAAAGCCGATGTACAGGGTTCTGTTGAGGCTGTCAAGCAGTCGCTCGAAAAGCTGACAAATGAGGAAGTAAGAGTAAATGTAATACACAGCGGCGTAGGTGCAATCAGAGAATCCGACGTTATGCTTGCATCTGCATCAAATGCAATTATAGTAGGCTTTAATGTTCGTCCTGACCCTGTTGCCGAAGAAAACGCAAAGCGTGACGGCGTTGATGTTCGCCTTTACAGAATTATCTATGACTGCATAGAGGAAATCGAGTCGGCTATGAAGGGTATGCTTGCACCGAAGTTCAGGGAAAATCAGCTTGGCCGTGTTGAGGTTCGTACAACCTACAAAATTACAAATGTCGGTCTTGTATCGGGTTCTTACGTTGTCAGCGGCAAGGTTGTAAGGGGTGCAAATGTTCGTGTAGTTCGTGACGGTATCGTTATTTCAGACGACAAAATCGCATCACTTCAAAGATTCAAGGATTCAGTCAAAGAGGTTGCACAGGGCTATGAATGCGGTATCACTCTTGAAAAGTTCAGCGACATCAAGGACGGCGACATTTTTGAAGTTTACGAAATGGAGCAGATTGTTGAATAATTCATAAATCCTTACAAAACTTAAAATTCCATATACAAAAACAGCAGATGAACGCTTATTGTTCACCTGCTGTTTTGCTTTGTGTTGGGTTGTTGGTATTGGGTTTATCAGCTACTTTTTCCTACCAAGATTATTCTTGCATATCCGTTGCCTGTGTGTCCTGTTTCTTGTATACCGCTTGGAGATAAGAAAGTCTCTGTACCTGCTATGGTTTCGCCTGTAAGTCCTTCTTTGATATGACCTGACCCGCCGGCACCACCTTGTACATAAGTTGCTGCACCGCCATACCAGCCACCGCCACCGGCAGACCATGAATATGAAGCACCCTGACCAAATGAACCTGACTTATATGGGTTTTGTCTATTAGTAGTAGATATTAATGTACCGGAGGCTGTTTGAGTTGAACCACTGACTGTTATATCATATCTTCCACTTGCACCTGAATAATTATCATGGTTTCCTAGACTTTCTACACCGCCACCGGCTCCACCTGCACCGTGATTCCAATATTGTAGAGAGGTCTTATCTACATAGAAAGTGGAGCTACCGCCACCGCCTGCAACAACAAGAACTTCATTTTGATAGTTTTCATAATTATATAACTGACCATCACCATGTTGTTTCAGTGCAATGTGTGTCGCACCACCGCCGTCACCATGATATGAGTCACCGTTATCGTGATCTTTTATACCAATACCGCCACCATTATAACTATTACCATATTCAACCATATTATCATTAGCTTGATATGCAAAGTATTTATGTTCGTTACCCTGACCACCAACGGCAATATAAACCGTCTGATCTTTTTCTAAATAAACAGTAGCAGTGCTGTATCCGCCTCGACCGCCTTCAACATCCATAAAACTGAACTCGTCACTTAATCCTGGTCTTGACGATGAATTATAATCATCATAATTTTTATAGGTCTTACTTCCGCCGCCCTGAGCTCCCCAAGTTTCAAGCTGATAATAGCCTGAAACAGGTGCGGTGAATGTTTGTACATCTCCTGTGTAGTTAAAATCTATATACGGCAAATATGTTATTCGTGCATAGCCGTTGCCTGTGTGTCCTGTTTCGTCTGTGCCGTCAGGTGCTAAGAAGGTTTCTGTGCCAGCTATGGTTTCACCGTTTATAGTTCCTGTACCGATATGACCTGAACCGCCGGCACCGCCTTGCAACTCAGTGGAAGAACCACCATACCAGCCACCGCCGCCACCAGAGCCATACGGCTCTCTTGTATCGTAGGATGCTCCTTGTCCAAACGAACCAACCGATGAACGATTTGTGCCTGTTCCAGAAGCTGTTTGTGTTGAGCCTTTAACAGTAGATATTCCATGAGATACTGCACCATTATCATGATTACCTTGACTTTCCAAACCGCCGCCGGCTCCACCAAGACCGTGATGTGACCATTGTTTTGCATTTGTATTTTGGTAGTAACCTGAACCGCCGCCGCCGCCGGCGACAACAAGGACATCGTCCTGATAGCTTTCAT
>JBJEOP010000115.1:0-1615 GCA_051880775.1 Acutalibacteraceae bacterium | reverse complement strand
GATATTGCAAAAAAATATAATCCGCATTATAAGGAGGAAAAATAATTATGCCAGTATCAAGAAATATGGATCCTAAAAAATGTCCTATGCCGGTACAGGACCCGGAAGTACGCAGAAGCAACTTTAACGAGGTTGCACTCGGATATACATACGAGATGGCAGTAAACGAAGCTAAACGCTGCCTTAACTGCAAAAACAAACCGTGCAGAAACGCTTGTCCTGTATCTATTGATATTCCTGCTTTTATCGAAAAGGTTGCAGCCGAGGATATGGAGGGTGCTTATCAGATTATTGCACAGTCAAGCTCACTTCCTGCTGTCTGCGGCCGTGTATGTCCTCAGGAAACTCAGTGTGAGGGCAAGTGCGTAAGAGGTATCAAGGGCGAGAGCGTAGGTATAGGCCGTCTTGAAAGATTTGTTGCCGATTATCACAGAGAGCATTGCACGGAAGCACCTGAAATGCCTGTTCCTAACGGACATAAGGTTGCAGTTATCGGTGCAGGTCCGAGCGGACTTACTGCTGCCGGCGACCTTGCAAAGCTCGGCTACAAAGTAACAATTTATGAAGCACTTCACCTTGCAGGCGGCGTACTTGTTTACGGTATTCCTGAATTCCGTCTGCCGAAGGTTATCGTACAGAAGGAAATAGACAACCTCAAAGCTATCGGCGTTGACATCGAAACCAATATGGTTATCGGTAAGGTTCTTACCGTTGACGAACTCTTTGAAATGGGCAACGACGCTATATATATCGCAAGCGGTGCAGGTCTGCCACGCTTTATGAATATTCCGGGTGAAAGCCTTAAAGGCGTTTATTCCGCAAACGAATATCTCACAAGAATTAACCTTATGAAAGCCTACAAGGACGACGCAAAAACACCTCTCAAACACAGCAAGAATGTTGCTGTTGTCGGCGGCGGTAACGTTGCAATGGACGCAGCACGCTGTGCAAAGCGTATGGGTGCCGAAAACGTATATATCGTTTACCGTCGTGGTATGGCTGAGCTTCCTGCCCGTAAGGAGGAAGTTGAACACGCAGAGGAAGAGGGCATTATCTTTAAGACTCTTACAAATCCTGTTGAGGTTCTCGGTGACGATGACGGCTTTGTATGCGGTATGAAGTGCGTTGAGATGGAGCTGGGTGAGCCTGACGCAAGCGGTCGCCGCCGTCCTATCGTTAAAGAGAACAGCGAGTTTGTTCTTGACGTTGATACAATGATTATGTCAATCGGTACAAGCCCGAACCCGCTTATCAGAAGCACAACTCCCGGTCTTGACACAAACAGCCACGGCTGTATCATTACAAACGGTGAAGACGGTCTTACAACCCGTGAGGGTGTTTATGCCGGCGGTGACGCAGTAACAGGTGCAGCAACTGTTATTCTTGCAATGGGTGCAGGCAAGGCTGCCGCAAAAGCCATTGACGAATACGTTAAAAGCAAAAATTCGTAATGCGTAATTGCGGTGGCGTGCCGCCACTGTCAATTTGCGTTCAAAGTTATTGCTGACGGTAAGTCATTTTCCGCACCGTGATAAAAACGCAAAATTGCATTAATATAAAAAAAGGTTCTATGTCAATAGTTGGGGTAAAACCGAAAAAATGAGAATACAAGTGG
>JBJEOP010000114.1:0-7501 GCA_051880775.1 Acutalibacteraceae bacterium | reverse complement strand
ATTATTATAAAATAACTTCTGTTTATAGTTTTTTTCATAATCAACCGCTCCAAATTTTCATATATAAACATATTTTACATTTAATTTGGTATTGTGTCAATTATTATTATATAACTTTAATATTTTTGTTGCACGTGATATAATTTGTTCAATAGATTTAATCTGATGCTAATACTACATATTAATTTCAATATAAAAACAGAGTCGATATCGGTAACTGCATAAATATGTCATTTTTCAGACCTTCTTTCAGTACCAAAAGCAGATTGAGCGGAAGGTGCTTTACTCTGCGTAAGACGTCTTTTATCATTTTTATTTTACAAAAGCCTTTCGTCGGAGAAGTCAATGTCTGTAAAAGCCCTGCAAAAAAGCATACAAAAGACATAAGGACAATAATTGTACAAATACCTTATAAATTTATTCTTCTGATCTGATACTATAACCGTTGTATTACCATCGAATTTATAAACTGAATATTTTTCACCTTTATAAAAACCTTACTAAATTATTCATTCTGTACCGGTATTTTACTGACTACCTGTACAGAATGATAATTTACTTAATCTTTTAATTTCAAAAGAACTTATTTTTATTACTTTGATATGATTTTACCTTAGCTGTTTTTGTTTGTGAGCATTATTTTCCTAGTTCTTGTGCGTTATTTCAGAATTTTAGCTAAATCCTGTTTCGGTGTTGTAATTGGATGAAGCTCAAAATTTTTCACCAAAAACTCTACTATATTCGGCGAGAGGAACGCCGGAAGTGTAGGTCCAAGATAAATATTCTTAATTCCCAAATGAAGCAATGTTAACAGAATGCAAACTGCCTTCTGCTCGTACCATGACAGTACTAATGTTAACGGTAATTCATTAACGCCGCAATCAAATATTTTTGCCAACTCAACAGCTACTTTTATTGCACTGTATGCATCATTACACTGCCCCATATCCATAATTCTGGGTACTCCTCCGATTGTTCCCAAATCCAGATCATTGAAACGAAACTTACCGCAAGCAAGCGTAAGTACTGCCGTATCTGCAGGGGTCTGCTTTACAAACTCAGTATAATAATTTCTTCCCATACGAGCACCGTCACAACCTCCTACAAGGAATATGTGTTTCAATGCACCGGTTTTCACTGCTTCAACGATTGTTTCTGAAACAGACAATACAGCGTTATGCCCGAATCCTGTAGTAACGTTTTTCCCGCCGTTTATACCTGTAAATTCACGGTTTGTATCAAATCCACCCAGTTCCAGTGCCTTTTCAATCACAGGGGTGAAATCCTTTTCATCTCCGATATGGTATATACCCGGAAAAGATACTACATCTGTTGTAAACACTCTGTCAGCATAACTGTCCCTTGGCGACATAAGACAATTAGTAGTGAATAAAATCGGTGCAGGAAGATTTGCAAATTCTTTTTGCTGATTTTGCCACGCAGTGCCAAAATTTCCTTTCAGATGAGCATATTTTTTAAGTTGCGGATAAGCATGAGCGGGGAGCATTTCACCATGAGTATAAACATTTACGCCTTTCCCCTCTGTCTGCTCAAGAAGCAATTGTAAATCTCTCAGATCATGTCCGGATATGACTATAAAAGGACCTTTTTCTACTGTCAAAGACACCTCTGTAGGAACCGGATTTCCATATGTTTCCGTGTTCGCTTTATCAAGAAGTGCCATACATTTAAGATTGATTTCACCAATTTTCATTACAATAGATAAAAGCTGTTCTATATCAAAATTCCCACCGACAGCAAACAGTCCCTGATAAAAGAGATGGTTTATTTCTTCATCAGAATATCCCAATGTCAACGCATGATATGCATAGGCTGCAACACCTTTTAGTCCAAACAAAATCAGAGATTTAAGAGAACGAATATCCTCATTGTCTGTCCAAAGTTCGGTCATATCATATTCTTTGTCCCTGATGCAAGATGTCAGACAAGTACCTGAATTTGAAACAAAAGCCTTACTTTCATATCTGACCTTTTCAATTTGAGAACGAATAGTTTTCTCGTTAAAATTTACATTAGTTAAGGTTGTAAATAATCCCTCTATCATAGCTTTATGGGTTGACGCTGTGGGCTGATGACCGTTTGAAACTCTGGCAAGCCCAATTAATGCTCCTGTGAGCTGATCCTGCAAATTGGCTACATCTGCATTTTTACCACATACTCCGACCTTTCCTGTACAGCCGTTGCATCCGGCAGTCTGCTCACATTGAAAACAAAACATATTTTTATTCATAATATTTTCCCCCTCATACTCTTTCTGATATATTTCCGTCTGTTGAAACAGTTACTACATTCCACGGAATAATTTTTTCACTGTTTTGCAATGCTTTTTTTAATGCATTTTCTATGCCTCCGCAGCAAGGCACTTCCATTCTTACTACTGTAACGCTGAGAATATCATTGTTTCTGATAATCTCTGTAAGTTTTTCAGAATAATCCACTGAATCGAGTTTTGGACAACCAACCAGAGTAATATGACCCTTAATAAATTTCTGATGAAAACCGGCATAGGCATAAGCGGTACAGTCGGCTGCTACCAGCAGTTTGGCACCCTCAAACCATGGTGAATTGACCGGAACAAGTTTTATCTGAACCGGCCATTGCTGCAGCTGTGACTCCTGCGGAACATCTGTAAGCGAAATGCTTTTCTGACGCTTTATAGTTTTTACTGCTGAACCGGAACAGCTACATGGCAACTTCTGTTCCTTTTTTGCTTTTGTATATTGAACTGCCGTTTCATCATAGGCTGCTGCATCGCGTTCTACAAATGAGATTGCTCTTGTAGGACAGGTTGGCAAACAATCTCCCAGACCGTCACAATAGTCATCTCTGAGTAACTTTGCCTTGCCCTCCACTATACCGATAGCTCCTTCGTGGCAGGCGGTTTTACATGCACCGCAACCGTTACATTTTTCTTCGTCTATTTCAATAATTCTGCGAATCATTTTCATTCCTCCTGATATTTTGTTAACTTTACGTTACGAGTATATTTTATTAAAATAACGGAAGAATGTATGTTGGAATTCCAACAAAGGAGAGTTTATATGAAAAAATATTTTGATATTTTATCTCAATGTCCTTTATTTGCCGGCATTGAGCAATATGACTTAAATACTATGATAAGATGTTTGAATGGCAGGATTGTAAATATTCAGAAAGGAAATCCTGTATTTCTTGAGGGAGACTCCGCTGAGTTTGTAGGTGTTATTCTCTCGGGCACAGTTCAGGTTGTCAAAGAAGATTACTATGGCAACAGAAGTGTATTAACGGCTGTTAAGCCCGGTGAATTGTTTGCAGAAGCATTTTCCTGTGCAGGAATTAAAAAACTGCCGGTAAGTGTTATTGCACTCACAAATTGTGAATTGCTTCTTTTGGATTGTCGGTGTGTACTGTCATTATGTTCTAATTCCTGTCGTTTCCACAATCAACTGCTGAAAAATTTATTACAAGGGATGGCTCAGAAAAATTTGGCTCTGAACCGAAAAATCAGATATATGTCTGAAAAAACAACGAAAGAAAAACTTATGGCATATCTTTTGGATCAGGCAAAAGAACACGGAAGTTCAGAGTTTATAATTCCGTATGATCGACAATCGCTTGCAGATTATTTAGGTGTAGAACGAAGTGCCATGTCAGCAGAGATAAGTAAATTAAAAAGAAGCGGAAAAATTGATACCAATGGTTCTTGGTTTTGTATATGTGAAACTTACTGTAAAAGTTAACTTTTGAAAAAATATACGCTATTCAAGAATAATATGTCGATAATAAAAAATATAATGAATGAGTTGTTCCCGTTGAAAGTTTGATTAAGGGAACACTGAATAAAAAAACGATCTGTGACGATTACGGGATAACTATATACTTTCTTTTAATCTATCATATTTTAGCAAAAAAATAAAGGCATAAGTCGGGGGGCTTCCTCTACTTACACACTTTATTTTACATTGTCCTCTTTTTTAGGTTCTATAATAAATGGGCTCTATAATAAATGTTGGGTAAACAAATAGAACCAAAAAGGTAGAGAATATTTGATAAAAATTCGTTAAGTGGAATTGACAATCAGGCAAAACATAGATTCACATATGCCCTGAAAATTTTTATGTTATACTATTTATCGTTAAAATCGGGGATAAAATTGCGGGTTCAGGTGTCGCTCACACCTGCCGAGGTCAAGAGCAAGCAGCCCTTGTGGGGGTTGGGGCAAATTCCCAAAATCCATTACCCAAACAAGAAATAGTATTATATATCTATTCTATTGGTACTAATTCATTGAAATTTATGTCAAGAACCATATTGTCTGAATCAATTATCACATTTTTGTCTTGTTCATTGAGCTTATAAGCATACATCTGCTTTGGTGCCTGATTTGGAGATTCCTGATATTTGATAATAAGAGTTGCAGCTGCTTTATCAACGCATGCAATATAATTACCGCTGAAGTCCTCGGCAATCATGCATCTCTTGTCGTCATATTTCAATACACCTGCCCACAATATATCCTCAGGGAAATTCTGAGGCTTTAATGTAATTTTTGCGTAGCCGTTTGGAACTGAAACATTATCCCAGCAGTCTGTCTTTGCGTTAGTTACGTTAGCCTTTTTAAACAGTTCATCAATTAAGGGGAGGTATTCCTCATTACCGTTTCGTACTGCTATAAATTTAATGTAAGAATAAACATCGTCAAAATCTGCATTGGGATTAAACACAAGGAAAGTGTTTAGCCAGATATTGTAGTTATCCTGCATACCGATTCCGTTTTTGCTCATCTGATAACAGATATAAGAAAGGATAGAGTTGTTAATATGCACTCCGCCCCGATCGTTCAGGTTGTCGGGAGAAGGTGAATTCATAACATAATATGCGTCAGCTATATACTCAGGCTGAGCATAAATGTGTGGATTGCTCATACTTCTTATGGGGCTGTCGGTATTTTCTCCCATCAGCCATGTTTCTGTATCGGAATTTTCCGGGTCAACAATCATTTCAGTCAAATTGCCGAGAATATCTGCATATGACTCTTCTATTGCTCCTGCATTATTTTCGTATGCCGCCATACCTGTGATATTTCTTTTAACACCGTGTGTATACTCGTGAGCAGCAACATCAAGACCTACGCTTATGGGGAATTCACCGAACATAAAGCAACCCCAGCCGAACAAATTGCCACAGTAGCAGGCGTTACTTAATTTTTCACCGTATTGAGAATAACCAAATCCTATCTGAATCGGTAAACCGTCGCCGTTGAGCGACTTTAAGCCGTTCTGTGCATAATTGTCATATACCTTTCTCATATTATCAAATACGCTTACGAATATCGGTGATACTTCATCGGGAGAAGCAAACTCAAAAGGTACAACCTTCTCAATAATGGTGTCAACCATCTGACTGTCCACAGAGCCTGTATCGGTGCATATCATTCTTCTTTGTTTATCGCAGAAATAATATTTTCCGTTATCACTCTTTGCAACAGGAAGCTCAACCTTTTTTCCGAAATAATCAGTAAAGGTCATCATCTCGGTAGAAACCTCAAAGTAAACATCGTTGTTAAAGGTATTTTCTTCTGTTCTGTAATCCTCAAGAGCTGAAGCTGTTACCTGATTTACAATGTTGCCTGTTACGGCATTAACATAGAATTTGCAATATCTTGATTTTTCAGAGTCCTGTTCAGCGGTAACAGGCTGCTGTCTGAACACTACCCAGCACAAGGACGACTCTCCGTACATATCCACAAACAGATAGTCAAGAACCGGCTCCTGGTCAACACTTGTATAGCCGTCGCCGTACATACTGTCAACAATATTTTCCGCCTGCTCGGCTGTGATAATATCCTCCTTCTGAGCCTTGTCATCTGCATAGGGATTGATAGAGCTTGAAAGACAGAGCGTGTTGCCGTCCTTATCCACACCGACTGTAATAAGTGCGTTTGTAAGAGATACAGCTCCTACTATCTGCTGGAATGTGTAGTATCTGTCACCGTTATCTGATGACTTTTCGTTGATTAGCAACAGAGTTACATCATTTTCTTTTGCATTTAAAAGTGTTTCAACTGCCTGCAATGAGGACATAGCTGTTTCTTCGTTTATTACCTTGTAGTCGGTATATTTTCCGCTCAGGAAGGAAATTTCACCTGCTTCGTTGTATGTAACATCAATTTCGCCGCCATTTAGAGCCTTTAAATCATCAAGAGAGTTATCGTGAATTTCAGGCTGCTCGGGGTACTCAACTGTAAATGTTACGGTTACATCAGTGTCGCCTATTGTGATAACCGTTTCATCTGTTATTACGCTTATTTTTTCATCAGTGGCTGCCCTGACAACAGGATTGCCCACTGCAACAACCGAAAGTGTCAGGCACAGGCAAAGCATAATAGAAATAACATGTTTGTTTTTCTTTCTTAATGCTATAATCAAAGCTATAGATATTGCCATTATTAACAGTGCCGAAATCAGCACAGCATTATCGTTTTGTCCTGTTTTGATTGTACTGCTGTCTGTTGTTTCAGCAGGCTTTACCGTTACGGAATCCTCAGACGGGGCAGATGTTTGAGTTGAAGTCGTCGGTTCGTTATCCGATACTTCTGTTGAAGTTTCAGCAGGTTTGCTTTCAGCTGTTTCTTTCAGGCTGATTTTGGCTTTTAAACTCTCTGTCTGCTCTTTTGAAAGTGTTATGTCGGTCTTAATATTTTCGCCGCTGATTTCGGCATTGTCAGAAATCGACAGCTTACAGTTAATACCGCCAATCTCATAATAGTTTGCGTTCTTGACAACAGCTTCAATACTTGCGTTGTCATCTGACTGTGCAGTTACTGAAACTTCCGCTTTTATGCCGTCACTTACCGTTGCAGCTGACGCATTAACAGTAAAAAAAGAAGTCATAAGCATAAATACAGAAAGTACAATCCCTGCTTTTTTTAATCGTTTCATAAATTCATCCTCCGTTTTTTATATTTTATTATATTTTATACTCTTTTCTAAAAGGGTGAAGAGTATATTGCCAAAGTTTAAAAAATTCCCTGCCTTGAAATGCAAGTCATTCGGTTCTTGTTTTCATACTGTTGTAAACCGCCTTGTTGTCAAATTCCGGCTCTATCATAATTATCTTTCCGGCATATTTTCCGTTCGGCAACGGATTTTTCAACAAGTCTTTGTAGGAATACTGCATCTCAAAAATAGCTATATTAGAATAAAATGTATTATTAAAGATGTCGGTTATAGCATAGGCATACTGGTAAAATTTTTGAGAAAGAGGTAATTCTGAAATAACGCCTGAGTTTTTGCCTATTGTGATGGTATCTCTTTCAATAAAGGATAAAGCATAGTTGCTGACATCAATTTTCCTGCCGAGAATCGTTACCTTATCCCCTTCTTTGAGGGGAGTTATTTCTTTGCTTGCCATACCGTTTTTATCAATTCCGTCCCAAAGACCGTTTATCTCGTATTTACCTCCATTTTCATCATCTGTAAAAGAAAATCGAAGATTTGTT
>JBJEOP010000113.1:0-7586 GCA_051880775.1 Acutalibacteraceae bacterium | reverse complement strand
CAGGTGTTCCGTTAGCCTTATAAGTATATGTTACTGTTACAGCTGTTTCTGAGAACACGCCTGTTGCGTTTGACGGTGTAGTTTCGAGTGTGTATCCATCGAATGTCTTTGCTGATGTTGTATATTTGTTTGAACCGTCAGCCATACCTTTGAGACTTTCTGTTGCAAGAACTGTGCCTGTTGAGGTTACATATCTTACATTTACCTTACCTGTCGGATATACCTTTCCGCTCTTGATCCATACTTCACCTGTTACGGAATAGCCTGCTGAACCCATACCTGTCGGATCCTGTGCACCGCCGCCGTTGTCGTTGGCGATGAAAGTAGCTGTCTGTGCGTCAACCTCTCCATAGTACCAGCCGTTTCCTTCTGCTGTCATCAGCTTGCCCGGCCATGCACCTGTATATTGAATTACGTTATTCGGGTCAGATTCGTCGTAAACATACATTGCAACGCTTGACCAGCTGTTTGAATTGTAATAGTGAACAATTACATTTGAAGGTTCAACATAGTTATATTTGAATATTACTTTTATTGTGCCTGATTTGAATGTACCTGATGCATTGGTTGTCTGAGACAAATCAACCTCATAATTTTTGACTGTCTTAGGACTGTATGAGTAAGATGTTCCTATGCGTCCGCTGTATGTATCAGAATCAGCTATACTGCCGCCTGTTGATGCGTCAACGTACTGTACCTCAACGGTACCGAAGTTCTCTGTATCGAGTTCATAGTAATAATTAACCACTGCACCCTCTGATGAATATGTGCCGCTTGTATTGCCGCTTACGGAAGAAACCTTGTACCCGCTGTCAAGGAGTGACTGCAAGGAAGAAGTTGTGTAACTGTTGCCCAAAGCACCTCTGAGGGTTTCGGTCTTATATGTTTTTCCGGTTGATTTTATAATGTGGTTGACTGTTACTGTGCCTTTTTGTGATATTACGGTATTATCAAAGCTTGTTTTATCAACAAGAACAACAGTTGAACGGGCAGGAACAGTTACTATACTGCCTGTTGTTCCGAGTGACGTTGTGCCTGCTGTATTTCCGTCGGCAATTATTACCCACTGCGACGGAAGTGTTTTGTCGTCATAAGTTTGGAGTGTTACGAGCTTTGCCGTAGAGTTAGCGTTATGAATAACCGCAACATAATTCCATTCATCGCTTGTGTTAAGATTGTTGTACATTGTATATGCAACAACATTTGACGGACAGTTTGTTCCCCACGAGAAATATATTGTTTCGTTACTTGTGTTAGTCGGGTCACGGAAAGGTGAATAAGCCTTTCTTATTTCTATAAGTCCCTTGTAGTATGCAACAACATCGGAATATGTAATTGTATTGTTCCAGTCAATCTGATTTATTGATGTTGACGAACTGTAACTGTTTTCGTCGCCATATTTGCTTCTTGCAAATTCTTCACCCGACTGGAAAAACGACATTCCCTGTGAGGTCAGTATAATGCCGCCTGCCATTTTATTCATAGCAACAAGGTCGTCATATCGGTTGCCGTAGCCCGAACCGCCCTTTACGGATTTTATCAGCTTGTCATAAAGTGTATAGTTGTCGTGTGCTGATGTATAGGTGACAGTCTGTGACGGCTGCTTTGACCACTTATTTGTGCCTGCAACAGATGTTGAGTTTGCCTGTATTCCGGCTTTCAGGGACTCTTCGTATCCGCTTGCACCCTGTATAAAGCCTGTTGCAGAACCGTTAAAGCAGCTTCCCTTTATTGCGTCACGAACCTTATCGTTAAAAGCTGCAACTCTTTCTGAAACCTGCGACATATTCGACTGTACTGCCGTTGCCTTAGGCGACGCTGTACTGCCTGCATTCCATGGCTCGCCGTAAACGAGAATATCGGGGTCAATCTCATCGAGTGCGGCACGGATTTTGTTCATTGTATCAACGTCGTGCAGTCCCATAAGGTCAAAACGGAAACCGTCAATGTGATATTCCTTTGCCCAATAAACAACGGAATCAACCATATATTTCTGGAACATTGCACGGTCACTTGCCGTTTCATTGCCGCAGCCGGAACCGTTTGCCAAATTACCGGCTGAAGTCTGTCTGTAATAATATCCCGGAACGGTATATTCAAACCAGTCGTTAGTGTGATTTGCACCTGCGTATGTATGGTTATATACAACGTCCATAACAACGCCGATATTCTTATTGTGAAGCGACTGAACCATTTGCTTGAATTCTTTTACACGAACATTTCCGTCATACGGATTTGTTGAGTATGAACCCTCAGGAACATTGTAGTTGAGCGGGTCATAACCCCAGTTAAACTGGTTGGCATTAGGCTGTGTTTCGTCAACACTGCCATAGTCGAATACAGGAAGAAGATGAACGTGAGTTACACCCAAATCTTCAAGATAATCAATACCGGTAGGATTTTTACCGTCATTGTTTACGGTTGTTCCTGTTTCGGTAAAAGCAAGATATTTTCCTTTGTTGGCAGAAGATACTCCCGAATTTGACGCAATAGAAAAATCACGGACATGAGTTTCCCAGATAATAGCGTCTGTCTGATTTTCACATTTTACACGCTTGTCCGATTCCCAGCCCGACGGGTCTGTGCTGTCAAGGTCAACAACCATTCCTCTTTTACCGTTTACGCCTGTTGAACGGGCATAAATGTCAACTGTTTCGTGAGTTCCGCTGCTCGTTGTTACTACATAATTGTAGTATGTTCCTGCAAGGTCACCTGAAACCGTTATTGACCAGATACCCTGACTTTGCTTTGTCATATCCTTGGTTTCAATAACAGACGCACCCGACTCACTGTCACTGCCCGTTGTATAGCGTTTCAGCTTAACGCTTGAAGCAGTAGGTGCCCATACCTTGAATGTTGTTGACGGTTTAGTATAGACTGCTCCCAAATCATCCCCGCTGTAAGCATACTGGTCTAGTGCCGACATCTCAGAGTATGAAACAGCATCGGCATTAACGGCAGGCAATACCGAAAATACCGATAATGACATAAGAGATGACAGCAAAAAGGCTGATGCTTTTTTGAAACCTGTTTTTAAGTTCAACATATTATTCCTCTCTTTCGCTATAAGTTGTTGCTTAAATGAGCGGTTGAATTATACTCCTGTTTGGAATATACATACCCAGTTTTAGTTTAAAATAATTTTTTTGATTGTATTATCTTTTATAGAATAATACAGTTTATTTTATTATAATTATTAAATTTTGTATAAATACACAATCGAGAGCCATATTTTATATTCAATTTAACATAACAGAATACTGTTTAAAGATAAAAGGCACAGATACCGTAAAAATATCTGTGCCTTCGGGAAATTATTTTGATGTTTTTATTTTACAATAAGCGTAAAGAACTTTTTGACCTCTGTTCCTGTTGCGTCCTTTACCTTTGCACACACCTGATATGTGCCTGTTTTTGCAGGTTTCCATACCTTTGTTGAGGTTGTGTTGTAGGATTTAAGGGTTGTCCAGTTGCTTGCTGTTGAATGTTTAACAGTAAATGCGTATGTGTACGGTGATGTTCCGCCTGCTGCTTTTGCTGTGAGGCTTACTGACTCGCCTTGGTTTATAGTTGTTTTGCTGATTGTCGAGTTATTTGTAAGCGATGCTTTAACGGTAAGAGTAAAGAACCTTTTGACTTCTGTACCCTTGCTGTCCTTTACCTTTGCGCAAACCTGATATGTACCTGTTTTTGCAGGCTTCCATACCTTTGTTGAGGTTGTGTTATAGGCTTTAAGGGTTGTCCAGCTGCCTGCTGTTGAATGTTTAACGGTAAATGCGTACTGATAAGGTGATGTGCCGCCTGTTGCAACGGCTTTAAGGCTTACTGACTCGCCTTTGTTTATAGTTGTCTTGCTGATTGTCGAGTTATTTGCAAGCGGTGCCTCTTTTACTGTCAGTGTAAAGAACTTTTTGACCTCTGTACCCTTGCTGTCCTTTACCTTTGCACAAACCTGATATGTACCTGTTTTTGCAGGTGTCCATATCTTTGTTGCGGTTGTGTTGTAGGATTTTATTGTTGTCCACGCTGTTGCTGTTGAGTGCTTAACCGAAAACGCATACTGATAAGGTGATATTCCGTCTGTTGCTTTGCCTGTCAGGGTTACTGACTCGCCCTTTGTTATCGTTGTCTTGCTGATTGTTGAATTATTATTAAAAATCATTTCAAAAAACGGTATATCGTTTTCGAGTGCATACGTTTCGGCATAGCTGCCCTTTGAACCATATATATTAAGGTTTTTACAGTCATAAAAAGCATCATAGTCTATTGATGTAACATTATCAGGAATTATTACACTTGTAAGTTCACTACAACTACGGAATACATTAGCCCCTATTGATGTAATACCCTTGCCTATTTTGACACTTTTAAGTCCTGTACAATTTCCAAAAGCCCAATTACCTATTGATGTAACACCGTCAGGGATTGTTATACCTGTAAGACTGCTGCAATTATAAAAAGCTTCATTTCCTATTGTTTCAACACTCTTGCCTATTTTGACACTTTTAAGTCCTGTACAATTTCCAAAAGCCCAATTACCTATTGATGTAACACCGTCAGGGATTGTTATACCTGTAAGACTGCTGCAATTATAAAAAGCTTCATTTCCTATTGTTTCAACACTCTTGCCTATTTTGACACTTTTAAGTCCTGTACAATTTCCAAAAGCCCAATTACCTATTGATGTAACACCGTCAGGGATTGTAATACCTGTAAGACTGCTGCAATTATAAAAAACTTCCTCTCCTATTGATGTAACACCGTCAGGGATTGTAATACATGTAAGACTGCTGCAATTATAAAAAGCTTTCCCTCCTATTGATGTAACACCGTCAGGAATTGTTACATCTTTAAGACTGCTGCAATCCTCAAACGCACTATACCCTATTGATATAACACCTTTGCCTATTTTGATACTTTCAAGTTTTGTACAATATGCAAAAGTATTGTACCCTATTGATGATGTAACACTGTCGGGGATTGTTATGTTTGTAAGACTGCTGCAATTATAAAATGCACCGTCTTCTATTAATGTAACACCGTCGGGGATTGTTATGCCTGTAAGACTGCTGCAATTCTCAAATGCACTATTTTCTATTGATGTAACACCGTCAGGTATTGTTACATCTGTAAGACTGCTGCAATTATAAAAGGTTTCCCATTTTATTATTGTAACGCCTTTGCCTATTTTGACGGTTTTAAGTCCTGTACAATTACAAAAAGCCCCATAATCTATTGATGTAACACTGTCGGGGATTGTTATACCTGTAAGACTGCTGCAATTATCAAAAGCACCTATTCCTATTGATGCAACACTGTCAGGGATTGTTATACCTGTAAGACTGCTGCAATTATAAAAAGCATAATCTCCTATAAATGTAACACTGTCGGGGATTGTTATACCTGTAAGACTGCTGCAATTATAAAAAGCTTCATTTCCTATAGACCGAACACTGTCAGGAATTGTTACGCTTGTAAGACTGTTACATTCATAAAATGTATGATAAGGTATTGCCGTAACGGATTTTCCGATTGATACGTTTTTAAGCCTTGTACATTTTTCAAATATATAACAACCCATTGATGTAACCCCATTGCCTATTTTGGCACTGGTAAGTCCTGTGCAATTCTCGAATACATTATCTCTTAATTCTTTGACACCATCAGGTATTGTTATACCTGTAAGACTGCTGCAATTATAAAAAGCATCATCTCCTATTGTTTCAACACCTTTGCCTATTTTGACACCGATAAGTCCTGTGCAATTTTTAAACGCACCTTCATTTATTGATGCAACACCATCAGGAATAATCACACTTTTAAGACTTTTACAGCCATAAAATGAATATTTGCCCAATACCTCGACACTTTCGGGAATCGTTACACTTGCAAGGCTGCTGCATTTATAAAATGCATAATGACCTATTGATGTAACACTGCTGCCCATATCAACACCTTTAAGTGCTGTACAATTATAAAAGGCATACTGACCGATTGATTTAACGCTGTCAGGAATTGTTATACCTGTAAGACTGCTGCAATTATAAAAGGCATACTGACCGATTGCCTTGGCATTATTGCTTATTATGACATTTGTAAGTCCGGTACATTCATAAAACGAATATTTTTCTATTGTTTTAATACTGTCGGGCATTCTTATGCTTGTAATATTGCTTTGACCGCAAAATGCAGTTTTGGATATTGCCGTAACCTTTTTTCCATCAATTTCAGACGGAATTATAACATCATTCTTAATTCCAGTATAGCTTATAATTGTAACTGTTCCGTCAGTATTTGTTTCGTATCCAAAATCTCTTTCAGTTATTTCAACCGCATTGACCGTTGAACCAATGCCGATATAAGCACCCACATTTGATACAGCAAAACCTGCCACCATACTTACGGCAACAGCCGCTGATATAATTTTCTTTACTGCTTTTCCATACTTCATTTAACTCGCTCCCTGTATTCAGTAAAATTTCATATTACCATTAACTTACAGCTTTATTATACAGCACACAAATACAGGTGTCAATGCAGTGCATATAAATTCATAAATAACTCTATATAAAAAGCTGAAAGAACAGCTTTTTATCAGCAATTTTATATAGATTTTTGCTTCTGAACCATTTGATTATAACACTTTGATGTCGGGGCTTTGCCAAAAATCCCACAATGGCTGCTCGTCCCTGACCCCGGCAGGTGTGAGCGACACCTGCACCCGCAATTTTTATGCTCGGTTTTAAAGCGAAACAGTATAAAAATAACGCCACAGATAATTTTAAAAATATCCGTGGCGTTAACTATATAATAATGATTTATGAAAGTTTTATTTTACCGTCAGCGTAAAGAACTTTTCAGCTTCTGCTCCCTTTGAATCCTTTATCTTTGCACAGACCTGATATGTACCCGTAAGAGCCGGCGTCCATACCTTTGTTGATGTTGTGTCATAGCCTTTGAGGGTTGTCCAAGTGGTTTCGGTTGAGTGCTTAACGGTAAATGCATACTGATAAGGTGTTGTTCCGCCTGCTCCCAAGCCTGTAAGCGTTACGGATTCACCCTTGTTGATTGTTGTTTTGCTGATTGTGGAGATATTAGCCGGTCCGCCTGCTGCATTTACGGTAAGCGTAAAGAATTTTTTAACCTCTGTTCCCTTTGAATCCTTTACCTTTGCACAAACCTCGTATGTGCCTGTAAGGCTGGGTGTCCATGTCTTTGTTGAGGTTGTGTTGTAGGATTTAAGGGTTGTCCAGCTGCTCGCGGTTGAATGTTTAGCTGTAAAGGAATACTGATAAGGTGCTGTGCCGCCTGCTGCTATGGCTTTAAGGGTTACTGATTTGCCCTTGGTTATTGTCGTTGCACTGATTGTTGAGTTGTTTGCAAGCGGTGCTTCATTTACTGTCAGCGTAAAGAACTTTTTGACTTCTGTTCCCGTTGAATCCTTTACCTTTGCACAAACCTCGTATGTGCCTGTAAGACCGGGTGCCCAGGTATGTGTTGCAGTTGTGTTATAGCCTTTGAGTGTTGTCCGGCTTGTTGCAGTTGAATGTTTAGCTGTAAATGAATACTGATAAGGTGCTGTGCCG
>JBJEOP010000112.1:0-7763 GCA_051880775.1 Acutalibacteraceae bacterium | reverse complement strand
TTTTATGCCTGCGTTTGTATTCGCCTACAAATCATTCAGCAACGAAGAATAATTACAGTTAGGAGTTAGGAATTAGGAGTTAGGAGTTATTAAAATGCAGAATTGAAGAACGGATAATTATTAAAAAACGGTATATTCCACATTGAGCTCGTGGAATATACCGTTTTTCTTATTATCGGATATAATTATCAATAAAGTTTATTCTTTTTCCTTCTGTATATTACTGCAAGAACACCTGCGGCGGCAAGCATAAGTACGGCTGACGCACAAAGTATAATAACCGTCTGCATAGCAGGTTTTTCAATCGCAGTCTGTTCGTCATAGCTGTAAATGACATAAACAGGTGTTTTTGAATATTTGCCGCTTGTATTTGATGTTGATGCTGTGAATTTCAGACCGTCAAAAGACTGTTCGGCAGTAGTATATTCCGAACCCTCTTTACCCGTCATAGACTCGGTTTTGAGAATCTTGCCGTTATTCTGAACATAAACAACATTAACCTGACCCGTGTATGTAGCTTTTCCGTTTTCTACCCATACTTCGTTATTTACAAGGTAGCCGTTTTCGTCAGAACCCTTGTCGGTAATTTTGCCGTTATCGGTAAAGCTCACATAAACATCAGAAAGATTGCCTATATCCTTAACCGTAAGCGTGTACCAGTCTTTTCCAAGACTTAAATCAGCCGTCATTTCCGTTCCCTTGCTGTCGGTATATGAGGTTTTACCGTCGTCATTTTTACAAACAACGGCATAGACTTTTTTCATATTTTCGCCGTTATAGTAATGAATGACAAGGTCTGTTTTCTGTTTTGCCTTGTAGTAATAGTTGACCGTAATATCATCTTTTTGGGCAGTGCCGACAATGTTCGTCGGAAAAACAGACATATCAGGTTCCATATTGTCAACTTGTTTTATCGGGGCAGTATATTGACTTCCCTCACGGACTTTCTGTATAACACTGTCGGCAACACTTGTGTCAGATGTACCGAGCAATGCGTCGCCGCTTTGCATATAATTTACCGTAAGAGTACAAATTGCTCCCTCAAACTTATCGTAATAATAAGTAACGGTCTGATTTTCTTTTGTGAATTTACCTTTTTCGTTTCCTTCAACACGGTTAAAATCGTACTGAATATCAAGGCTTTCATCTTTTGAGGTTATATATGTTGAACCCTCAGTACCTGTAAGCACACGCTTGTCTATTACTTCCCCGCTTTTTGCGTCCTTATATTCGACGGTAACGGTACATTTGTCGGATTTCAGATTTAACTTTTCAAAGCTTGTCTTGTCCGCAAGAATCATTGCCGACTTTGCCGGTACTGTTACTGTATTTCCGCTGACAGTGCCAAGACTGTCAAGACCTGCCGAATTTTTATCGGCAACTATTACCCATTCGGACGGCAGTGACTTTCCGTCGGCGGCTTTCAGGGTTACTGTTGATTCGCTGTCATTTGCATTAAACAGAACGGCAACCTGCGACCATTCTTTTCCTGCGGTGAGTGTGTTTTCAAGAGTATATGCAATTACTCCGTTGTCCGTATCGGCAAACTGAACAAGCTTTGCAGAGGTTGTTGTCGGATCTCTGAACGGTTTGAAATTCTTTCTTATATCAATAAGTCCCGAATAGTAAGAATTTAAATCAGCGTATTTTACAAGTGACGACCAGTCAAGTTTATTTATTTTGTCGGGTGAAATATAGCTGTTTGAGTCGCCGTATTTTGTGCGGGCAAATTCTTCGCCTGCCTGCATAAACGATATTCCCTGTGATGTCAGTGTTGCTGCAGCAACCAGCTTATTCATATCAACAATGCTGTTGTCCCTCCGTGTATAGTTTTCATCATTTCTGACCGAAAGAACCAGCTTGTCATACAGTGTATAGTTATCATGTGCCGATGCGTATGTAACTGTCTGTGACGGCTGATTTGCCCATTTTGTACCCGAAACACAGTTTGCAAGAATACCGCTTTTCAGCAATTCCTTACAGCTTCCGTCCTGTACAAAGCCTTTTTCTGACGAATTAAAAACGTGACCTTTTACTGCGTCACGGTAAATATCATTAAATGCACCGATTCTGCTGTCAAGTTTATTGACATTATCACGAACAGCGGTAGGAGTTGTTGTTCCGAGTGCTCCGCCAGCCCACGGTTCACCGTACATAATAATCTTTGTACCGTCTTTAACCTTTGTGTCAAGTGCCTTGCGTATTTCGTTCATTGTTGTTACATCGTGGATACCCATAAGGTCAAAGCGGAAACCGTCAATATGATACTCATTTGTCCAATAAAGAATTGAATCAATCATATATTTTCTGTACATAAGGTGGTCGCTTGCCGTTTCGTTTCCGCAGCCTGAGGCGTCACTGAATGTGCCGTCGGTATTCATACGGTAATAATAACCCGGAACGGTAGCCTCAAACCAACTGCCTTCCGCCGTATATGTATGATTATAAACAACGTCCATTATTACGCCTATTCCCGCATTATGCAAAGCCATAATCATTTGTTTGAATTCCGTAATTCTGGTGTTGCCGTTATACGGGTCGGTAGAGTATGAACCCTCAGGAACATTGTAGTTTTTCGGGTCATAGCCCCAGTTAAATTCATCTGAATCAGTTTTTGTTTCATCAACGGTTGCATAGTCATAAACAGGCAAAAGCTGGACGTGTGTTACACCCAGTTTTTTGAGATAATCAATACAGGTTGAAATCTCACCCTCACTGTTAAGCGTTGTGCCGTTTTCGGTAAACGCAAGATATTTGCCTTTATATTTTACGGAAACGCCTGATGTTTCACTTACCGAAAAATCTCTCATATGTATTTCCCACACAACAGCGTCGGTAGGATTGTCATATAAAATATGCTCGTCCTTGTCCCAGCCCTCAGGGTCGGTGCTGTCAAGGTCAACAATCATACTGCGGTTACCGTTTACGCCTGCCGCCTTTGCGTAAATATCCGCTGTTTCACGGGTTATTCCGTCAACGGTGACAAGATAAGTATAATAAAGGTTTTTCTTGTCGCCTGTAAGCGTCACACTCCACACACCGTTACTGCCCTTTACCATCGTTGTTGTCGAAAGTGACATTGCACCCTCTTCTTCGGGACTGCCTGTTGTATAGAGTTTTACGGCTACTCTTGACGCAGTCGGTGCCCATACCTTGAATGTGGTTGAATTTTTTGTATATACGGCTCCAAGGTCATTTCCGCTGTAAGCCTGTGAATCAAGACTGTGTGCATATTGAGTTGTGGTTTTCTGTTGTGTGCTTGTTGTTTCCGCATTTACCATAAATGTATTCCCTCCGATTAAAGTTGTTGCGGCAAGAATAATGCCAAAAAGCCTTTTTAATTTCAGCAAATTTATCCCTCCGGGTTAATTGTATATATATAATTCTATCATATACACATCGGATAATACAACGGCTTTTTGCGAATTTTTTAACTTTTTACATTAAATTTAACATAATTTTTTCAGAAAATAACTGTTCAATATGTATATAATGACAATTTATTCCATTTTATACGGCAATAAAACGAAAAACAGGACAACAGTTTTTGAGCTGCTGTCCTGTGATGTTTTATGATTTGTTAAAGTTTGATTTTACTGATAACGGATTGCCTTTTTATTCGGGTTCGTATGCTGAACTTGCCTGAAAAACTTCATTTTGACTTTCGACGGAATTTTGATTCTGAATAACATCAAAATCAACAATCTGACTTTGAATATAGTTTACAAAATCCTGTGCGTTTTCAGTACCGATATAGAAAGCCTTACCTGTGTCTAAAATATTTGTAGTTACATAACCGTCCTCTGTAACACCTATATAAATATTTTCGTAACCCAGAACAGGTATGGAAATTCCAAACTCTATAACCATAGAACCAAATTCGTGGTTATCAAAATCCTTGACACACACAGCATTACGGTCTGCAAATAAATGGTCTGCAATCATTTTTTTCTGTTTGTCTGAAAATTCAATTTTATATCCGTTTACGCTGTTAAAATACAGGTTTTCATCAAGTGACAAGTTATCTGTAAACTGACCTAAATTATCAGGCTTATAGGTGTATGATACATAAACATAATAGTCCGTATCACCCTCGAACTGTACTGCCAAAGCACACGACTTTGAAATTTCCTTAATTGAATACAGCTTTGCCTGTATTTGATGGGCAACGGCTTCATCAGAACTTCCTTTGTCCGAACCTGCATAAAGTATTCCGTCGCAATCGTCATAGCTATAACCTGTAATTGTTGTATTCTGAACTGAATTCTTGTTGATTTTTTCTTTATCTATTTTATGGACACAACTGCTGTACTTTTCTCCGTTCCACGAAAATTCCGTATAGCGTTGAGCATTTGACAGTTTATCCCACGGTATTTCAGCCGACCAATCACCGTCGTATTGATTTATGCTTTCCTCAATCTCTGACAACAGAGATGTTTCAACTGTCTGACTTTTTTCCGTTACTGTCGGCACTTGCCTGTTCATTGAAAAGCCGAATATCACTGCCCCCGAAACAGCTAATGTAAGACACGCCGCTGTTGAGGTTATCTTAATGATACGGTTTCTTTTTCTACGTTTCATTCCCTGATTGTAGTTTTCGATAAGAGTATCGTCCACACCGTTCAAGGCTTTGTAAATGTCTTCATTCTTCATAGAAGCTCCTCCTTTTCCAAAAAAGTCTTTAATTTTTGTCGTGTACGAAAAAGAATAGTTTTGACATTGGACACACTGAGTGAAAATTGTTTTGAAATCTTTTGGATACTTTCGGAATACCAATAGCGTGACAGAAAAATATGTCGCTCTCTTTCGGGCAGTTCGTACAGAAACTGATTCAGCTTTTGAGAAAGCTCAGACAGAATAATTGCCTGTTCCGTATTTTCAGATGACGGAATACACTCGCTGAGTTCATCTAAAATCAATGTTATTTCTCCACGCTTTTTGTTATGTAAGGCTTTATAGCGGTCAAATGCGAGATTTCGTGTGATTTTTGCAAAAAAAGCAGACAAACAGTCCGGTCGCTGTGGCGGCATAGCTTTCCACGCACGAAGCCATGTATCGTTAATACATTCTTCCGTATCCTCACTGTTTTCCAAAACGGAATAGGCAATCTTACGGCAATATAAGCCGTATTTCTTTTCGGAAACAGTAATGGCATTTTCGTCACGTTTGAAATACAGCTCAATAATTTCTGTGTCCTTCAAATTTTCCACCTCCCTATACATACAGACGATTTTTTCGGACAATGGTTACAACTTTAAACAAAATTTTTTAACGAAAAAGCAACCAAAGTTTTTATACCCTGGTTGCTTTTTGTTCGATTAAGTCAAATATACAGATTTTTAAAGTTTGATTTCGCCGATATATGAAACTATTTCGTCACGCATACGGATTGCCTCACGTCTTGCCGCCTGTGCAAAGTCTTTCGGGTCACAGCCTTCTTTTTTCCATGCACACATAATTCCTCTTGAAGAATTTATTATTGCACCGAGTCCGTTTTCATCAAATGCAGGAGCAACATCTTTTGCACCGCCGCCCTGTGCACCGTAACCTGGAACAAGGAAGAATGTATGCGGAAGTGCTTTTCTGAGTTCGTCAAGCTGCTGAGGATATGTCGCACCGACTACCGCACCAACGCCAGAATAGCCGTATTCTCCCATAAGCTGTTCGCCCCATTTTTCGCACATTGCTCCCATAGCTCTGTATATCGTCATATCATCGTCAAGCTTTCTGTCCTGCAATTCGCCCGATGACGGATTTGAAGTCTTTACAAGAATAAACATTCCCTTGTCATTCTGTGAGCTTACCTTGATTACAGGGTTTACGCCGTCAGATCCGAGATAACCGTTGACTGTCAGTGCGTCTGCACCGAAAGCCTCAACCTTTTCGCCCTCAATGTCCGTACTGCCGAGATGTGCATTTGCATAAGCCTCCATAGTTGTGCCTATATCGTTGCGTTTGCCGTCGGTAATAACGAACATACCCTTTTGTTTTGCGTAGTCTATTGTTCTCTGCAAGGTACGGACTCCCTGCCAGCCGTACATTTCATAGTAAGCCGCCTGTGGCTTTACAGCCGGAACAATGTCGCACAAAGCGTCTATGAGTCCTTTGTTGAACTCAAAAAGAGCCTCTGCTGCACCGTCAAGAGTTTTGCCGTATTTTTTGTATGCCTCTTCCTTTATATAATCGGGAATAAAGTCGAGCTTAGGGTCAAGACCTGCAACAGTCGGGTTCTGCATTTTTACTATTCCTTTGATAAGTCTGTCGAATGACATAATTAGTACCTCCGTAATTTTTTATCTTTCATCAAACACTACTTTTCCGCCGCAAATTGTCAGCTTTACCTTTGAGGTAAGCTCCATATTTTTGAACGGAGTGTTTTTTGATTTGCCGTGAAGCTTTTCGGGATCAACAATCCACTTTTCATCAGGGTCAAACAGCATTACATCAGCCGTTTTACCATAAGAAAGCGAGCCTGCATTTATATTAAGAATTTTTGCAGGTGATGACGACATTTTTTCAATAAGCTGTGACAATGTCATTTTGCCGCCTTTTACAAGCACGGTATATGCCGCTGAAAATGACGTTTCCATTCCGATTGAGCCGTTGGGGGCTTTTTCAAAATCCGCTTTTTCTTCAACAGAATGTGGTGCGTGGTCGGTGGCTATTGCGTCAAGAGTTCCGTCACAAAGTCCCTCAATCATAGCCTGTCTGTCTTTTTCGGTTCTCAGCGGCGGATTCATACGGTAATCAGCGTCACGCCTGAGAAGTTCCTTGTCCGTCAGCATTAAATAATGCGGTGCTGTTTCAGCCGTAACCTTTACACCACGCTTTTTTGCGTCACGGATAATTGCAACAGATGTTGCCGTACTGACGTGACAAATGTGTACAGGTACATTATATGCCTGTGCAAGTGCAATTTCACGGGCTGTGCCTACATCTTCTGCGGCAGACGGCATACCTTTTACGCCGAGTTTTTCCGAAACCTTACCCTCATTGATTATGCCGCCTTTTGCAAGATATAAATCCTCACAGTGAGCGGTTACAGCCATTCCGAGTTTTGCCGCCTGTTTCATTGCGTCTGCCATAATTGCGGTGTTTTCAACGGGTCGTCCGTCGTCCGAAAGTGCAACAGCACCTGCGTTTTTCAGTGCTGAAAGGTCATTTTCCTTCTGGCTTTTCAGCCCCTCTGTGATTGAGGCTACAACATAAACGTGAGCGTCTGCATTTTTTGCTTTGTCAAGGATATATTTTACAGTTTCGGGATTGTCAACAGTAGGCTTTGTGTTCGGCATTGCAAGCAGAGATGTAACTCCGCCTGCCGCCGCACTCTTACAACCCGAAATAATATCCTCTTTGTAGGTAAATCCGGGGTCACGAAGATGTACGTGCATATCAACAAGTCCCGGAACAGCCGTAAGACCGTCAGCATTGATTATCTGTGCATTTTCGCCTGCCTCTGACGGATTGGCAAAAACTCCGTCCCTGATAAAAATATCACCTGTTTCATCGGTTGAATTTACAGGGTCAACAATTCTTGCACCCTTTATGAGTATTTCGTTCATAAAAAATCTCCTTATACATCGTCGTCTTCATCAGAAGAAAACAGCTTTTCAAGTGATTTCGCAAATTTGCCCTTGTGTTTTTTCTTTTCGGCTTTTATAACCATTTCTTCGGTTTGATATTTTTCGTTTGCAAACGGGTCTTCTGACGTATCATAGCCTGTGTAAAACTCTATTTTTTCATCGGCGGATTTTTTGTCGGAT
>JBJEOP010000111.1:0-7838 GCA_051880775.1 Acutalibacteraceae bacterium | reverse complement strand
GCCGATGAGTTTTTCGTTGTCGCGCTGGTGAAGCCCGATGCTCGGCTCGTCGAGAATATACAAAACTCCCATAAGAGATGAACCGATTTGCGTCGCCAAGCGAATCCGCTGACTTTCACCGCCCGAAAGCGTACCTGCCGAACGTGAAAGCGTGAGATAAGAAAGACCTACACTGTTAAGAAAATTAAGACGGCTGTCGATTTCCTTTGTGATTGACTGTGCTATCAGCTTTTCCCTGTCAGTCAGCTTTGTGTTTTTTACAAACTCCAACGCCTGCCCTACCGACATATCGCAAAATTCACTTATATTCATATCGCCGACCGTTACCGCAAGACTTTCGGGAGAAAGTCTTTTTCCCTTGCAGGCATCGCACGGAACGCTTGTCATATAGGATTCGATTTCAGCTTTGACCCAGGAACTCTGAGTTTCACGGAAACGCCTTTCGAGATTGTTTATTATACCCTCGAACTCTGTCAGATAAGTTCCCGAACCGTATTCGTTTTGGCGGTGTACGGTGATTTTTTCGCCGTTTGTGCCGTAAAGCAGGATATTTACAATATCGTCCGAAAGTTGATTTATCGGTGTATCAAGTGAAAAATTGTATTTCTCGGACAATGCCTCAAAATACATTGTCGCTATTGTACTGCCCTCCATTGCCCAGCCGCTGCCTTTGATTGCACCCTGACGGACTGACTTGGTTCTGTCGGGGATAATCAGATTGACATCTATTTTCATAAATATTCCGAGTCCCATACACTTTTTACACGCACCTGTCGGACTGTTGAAAGAGAACATTCTCGGACTGAGCTCGTCAATGCTTACGCCGTGTTCGGGACAGGCATAATTCTGTGAAAACAGTATATCCTCACCGCCGTTTACCGCAATAACAACAAGACCGCCGGCAAGCTTTGACGCTGTTTCAACGGAGTCGGCAAGGCGTGAGCGTATTTCATCTTTGATGACAAGTCGGTCAACGATTATGTCTATATTGTGTTTTTTGTTTTTTTCGGGCTTTATTTTCTCGGAAAGGTCATAGATTATTCCGTCAACACGGACACGGACAAAGCCGCTTTTTGCCGCCGACTCAAATTCCTTTTGATGTTCGCCTTTTTTGCCCCTTACTATCGGTGCCATAACCTGAATTTTTGTTCCCTGAGGAAGTGCAAGAACTTTATCGGTAATCTGGTCAACCGTTTGCTGTTTTATTTCTCTGTGGCATATCGGGCAATGCGGCACTCCTATACGGGCATACATAAGACGGAGATAGTCGTATATTTCCGTAACCGTGCCGACGGTGGAACGTGGGTTTTTTGACGTTGTTTTCTGGTCTATTGAGATTGACGGGGAAAGTCCGTCAATGCTGTCAACATCGGGCTTATCCATCTGCCCCAGAAACATTCGGGCATAAGACGAAAGCGACTCGACATAGCGGCGTTGACCTTCGGCATAAAGCGTGTCAAAAGCAAGTGAAGATTTACCCGAACCCGAAAGTCCCGTCATTACGACAAGCTCGTCACGGGGAATTTCGACATCTATATTTTTAAGATTATGCTCTCTGGCACCTCTTACGGTGATTTTTTTAAACGGCATTTTCATTTCTCCTTAATAGCATAGAACCATACTAAACTTACTTATACAAGATAAGGAGTGCAAAAGCTGCACTCCTTATTATTATTCTGAATCTGACGAATCTGTATTCTCTTTTTTCTCATCAAGATTTTCCGGTGTTTCGGCGTCATCGTCATCTTTCTTGACAGGTTTGCCTTCCATTACACATTCAAACTGTTCGCCCGACATTTTTTCGTTCTCGAAAAGGAACTGTGCAACCTTATGAAGCTCCATAGTATGCTCTTTGAGAATTTCCTCTGTCTTGTTATAGCCGTCTGTGATATAAAACTTGACTTCTTCGTCGATAGCAGCGGCGGTTTCTTCGGAATAGTTTTTGCTGTTGTTAAAGCTTTTTCCGAGGAAAACTTCATCGTCTGACGAACCGTATGTGATAGGTCCGAGCTTTTCGCTCATACCGTATTTTGTAATCATTGAAAAAGCAAGATTTGTTGCACGTTCAATGTCGTTTGAAGCACCCGTTGAAATATCTCCGAGTATGAGTGCCTCGGCAACACGGCCGCCGAGAAGTACAACAATCTGTTCAAGCATTTCCTTGCGTGAACGGTAGGATTTGTCCTCAGACGGAAGTGACATTGTGTATCCGCCTGCCATTCCACGGGGAATGATTGAAATCTGGTGAACAGGGTCCTGTGTCGGACAGAAATAGGTTGCAACGGCGTGTCCTGCCTCGTGATATGCGGTGAGCTTCTTTTCCTTGTCGGACATAACACGGGATTTCTTCTCCGTACCGGCAACAACCTTTATTGTTGCCTCCTCAACCTGTTCCATAGTTATGGCTTTGAGGTCTTTTCTTGCGGCAAGAAGCGCTGCCTCATTCAAGAGGTTTTCAAGGTCTGCACCTGTAAAGCCTGCTGTTGATTTTGCGATTGTTTTAAGGTCAACATCAGGAGCAAGCGGCTTGCCCTTGGCGTGAACTTTGAGGATTTCCTCACGGCCTTTGATGTCAGGGCGACCTACGATTACCTGTCGGTCAAAACGACCCGGACGCATAAGTGCAGGGTCAAGAATATCGGGGCGGTTTGTTGCGGCAATCATAATTACACCCTCGTTTGCTCCGAAACCGTCCATTTCAACGAGCAGCTGGTTAAGGGTCTGTTCACGTTCGTCGTGTCCGCCGCCAAGACCTGCACCACGCTGACGGCCTACGGCATCAATTTCATCAATGAAGATGATACAGGGTGAATTTTTCTTTGCCTGTTCAAACAAATCTCTTACACGGGACGCACCGACGCCGACGAACATTTCAACAAAGTCGGAACCCGAAATAGAGAAGAACTGTACTCCTGCCTCACCTGCAACGGCTCTTGCAAGAAGTGTTTTACCTGTACCCGGAGGGCCTACAAGAAGTACGCCTTTCGGTATTCTTGCACCGAGTTCGTTATATTTTTTCGGGTCTTTGAGGAACTCTACTATTTCACGGAGTTCTTCCTTTTCTTCATCTGCACCGGCAACATCTGCGAATGTTGTCTTGCGTTTTTCGTCGCTTACACTCTTGATTTTTGCCTTGCCGAAATTCATCTGCTTTCCTGCGTCGCCCATACCGCCTGACAGCTTACGCATAAAGTACCACCAGACAACACCGAGAAGAATGATGAGAATGAGGTTAGGAATAAGGCTCAGCCACCATGAATTGTCGGTTGCCTGTTTCCATGTATATTTCATCGGCTGGTCGGGATTTTTCTCATTGTATTCTTCAATATAAGGATTTACGGATTGAAGGAACAGTGTTATGCTTGCAACATTGGTTTTGAGTTCGGTATCGTCGGTCTTTTTGATGTTTATTTCACCCGAACCGAAATCAAGACTGTATTCCTTGACCTGCTGATCCTTGAACATATAAACTATTTCTGAGGTTGCGTATTCGGTCTTGGGCTGCATTGAGAAGAACAATGAGATTATTATAATCAGCACAATCGGAATACCGAGGTAAATTAAAAGATTGCGTATGGTTTTCTTGTTATCCAAGTGCTTGTCACTCCTTTATTTTTATGAATATACTTCGGGTTTAAGGACGCCTATATATGGAAGGTTTCTGTATTTTTCATTATAGTCAAGTCCGTATCCGACAATGAACAAATCGGGGATTGTTCTGCCGACATAGTCGGGGCTGATTGGCTTTTGGCGTCTGCTCGGCTTATCGAACAGCGTGCATATTTTTACGGACAAAGGGTCTTTTTTTGCAAGATAGTCCTTTATGTAGGACAGTGTGTTACCTGTATCAAGAATATCCTCGACAACAAGGACATGCTTGCCCTTTATATCTGATGAAAGGTCTTTTTTAATTGTTACCTTACCGCTTGAAACGGCACTGCTGCCATAGCTTGACGCCGCCATAAAATCAAGAGAACAGCTGACTTCAAGCTTTCTGAACACATCTGCAAGAAACATTATGCTGCCTTTTAAAATGCCGACAACAACAAGCTCCTCGTTTTCGTAGTCCTTGTTTATGTTTTCGGCAATTCCGTCAACAACGGCTGCAATCTGCGATTCATCAAGCAAAATCTTTGCTATATCATTGTTCATTTATTTTTCAGTCCTTCCGTTTTTTTAGCATCAAACAAATAATCCGTCTGAATTTTATTTTTTAATTTCAAGAACGAGAACTTTTTTTGTATCAGTGCTGACACGATATTTTTTTGACACGCCTATTCCCTCTATCCACAAGATGTCCGAGCCTGACGCAAGCAGGATAATTTCGTCACGATTTTCCTGCGGTACTTTGAGTTCAATAAAATATTTTTTCAGTGATTTTGTTATATTTCGCTTTGGGAGTGTGAACATATCTCCGCTTTTTCGGGTTCTGAAAACCCTGTTAAATGGTATTGTATCATAATCCATTGAATTATTAAACACTAAATTGTTAATTTTTTGATACTTGTTAAATTCGTCTATATTCATCAACAAAATTGAAATTTTTTTATTGTTTATGGTGATTAAATTCTGGTTTGTATATGAAATTATTTCATTTTCCTGATGCTGTACAGATGATATTATTCTCAGAAATCCCTGTTTTGAAACAGCCGTAATATTATTTTTCAGATTGACTGCACCGCTATTATACACAATTTTTTTGATAAGTTCAATATGTTTTGCTTCGGGAATTATATTGTGTTTTTTTACCAAAAGACTGAGTGCCGCCGACAAGAGCGTATCGTCAAGCCGTGAGAGAATTGCCGTTTTGTAACCGCTCGGTGTTTCGGCTTCTGCAAGAGCCTTTTCGGCACAATCGGTTATGAATTTTTCATTCTGACGCATTTGTGTGGACATTCTTGCAATCGTGCTTTCGAGTGACGGATTGATATTTTTAAGTACGGGAATTACATCAAGGCGGATTTTGTTCCTTGTATAATCCCGTTCAAGATTTGTGCTGTCGGTCACAAAGTCATAGCCGTTTGTGCGGCAGTATTCCTCTATTTCCGTGCGTGTCACTTCGATAAGCGGACGGATAA
This sequence comes from Acutalibacteraceae bacterium, assembly GCA_051880775.1. Taxonomy (GTDB): domain Bacteria; phylum Bacillota; class Clostridia; order Oscillospirales; family Acutalibacteraceae; genus UBA1213. The sequence continues at coordinate 2,760 of JBJEOP010000111.1, read as the reverse complement.
TGTTATCCCTTACAGGCGGTATGCCGCACAAGCCCTTTATTCCGCAGCCACGGGTCATATTGAAAATAACCGTTTCGGCATTATCGGACGCTGTGTGTGCTGTGGCGATTTTTGCGTTAAATTCGGCGGCTGTTTTCTCAAAAAATTCATAGCGTATCTGTCTGCCGCATTCCTCGGTGCCGATTTTTCTTTTTTGAGCCTCTTTATGAACATCAACACGCAGCACACGCAGCTCAACGGAATTTTCATTGCAGATTTTTCTGACAAAATTCTCGTCGCCGTCCGCTTCATCTCCACGCAGCATATGGTTTATGTGACAGGCTATTATTCTGAGATTAAGCTCCTCCCTGACTGAGAGAAGAAAATGCAGAAGTGCTGTTGAATCTGCTCCGCCTGAGAGTCCGACAACAACTGTATCGTTTTGTTGGAGCATATTATATTTTTTTACGGCTGAGTATGCTTTATTCTTCACGGCCTAACTCCTGTGCTGTAAATCTCATAAATTCGCCCTGCCAATGCAGCGGTACTGAACGGGTTTCGCCGTGTCTGTTTTTTGCGACTATACATTCACCGCTGTTTTTATCGGAATTTTCGGATTCCGTTCCCTCGCCGTTTTTGTAGTAATCCTCACGGTAAAGGAAAAGCACAATATCTGCGTCCTGCTCGATTGAACCCGAATCACGCAGGTCGGAAAGCTGCGGCTTATGCTCGGCACGCTGTTCGCTTGCACGGGAAAGCTGTGACAGGGTTATTACGGGAACATTGAACTCCTTTGCAAGAATTTTGAGATTTCGTGTTATTTCGGAAATTTCCTGAACACGGTTGTCAATTCTTCTTGACGCCGCCATAAGCTGTAAATAGTCGATTATTACAAGGTCAACATTTTTCAGACGACGGAGCTTTGCTTTCATTTCGGGTACCGTGATACCCGGTGTATCGTCAAAATACATATCCGCCTTGCTGAGTACATCGCCCGCCTCAATCAGTCTTACCCATTCTTCGTTTGTGAGCTTGCCTGTTCTCAGCTTTGTACCCTCGATAAGACCTTCGGTGGAAAGCAAACGTGACGCAAGCTGTTCCTTGGTCATTTCAAGAGAAAAGAACGCAACACGGCGTTTGGATTTTACCGCTACATTTTTTGCGATATTAAGTGCAAAGCTGGTTTTTCCCATACCGGGTCGTGCGGCAAGAAGAATAAGGTCGGAACGGTTAAGACCCGTTATTGTGCTGTCGAGTGAGCCTATACCCGTCGGAATACCCTTGTAAAGCTCGCTTTCGGGCGAATTAAGCAGGTCAAGGCGATCAAAGGTCTGCAAGATTACATCGTCGATTTTTTCAAGACCCTTGACATTCTTGTTGTCACGGATATCAAAAATACGCTGTTCCGCCGAATCTATCAGCTTTCCAACATCGTCGCCAGGCTGAGTTGCGTCCTCTATTATCTCCCGTGAAGAAATAATAAGACTGCGTATAAGGTATTTATCTCTTACGATTTTTGCGTATTCACCGACACGGGATATTGACGGGACAATATCGGCAAGCTGCATTAAGTAGGTTTTGGTTGACGCTTCGTCAAAATCCTTGGTAGCTTTAAGCTGTTCAAGAACGGTGACAAAGTCAACAGGCTTACTGAGTACAAAAAGATTTATCATTGCCGAATAAATCGCACGGTGATTTGAAAGGTGAAAATACTCGGCTGACGGTAAAATCTCCATTACATCTGTTAAACAGTCGGAATCAAGAAGCACTGCACCCAATACAGACTGTTCCGCCTCGGCACTGAAAGGCAAATTCATTCCGTCATAAGATGACGATATTTTACTGTCACTCATTTTTTATCACCCCATAATTATATCGGGGCTTTGCCCCGAACCCCACAAGGACTGCTCGCCCTTGACCCCGGCAGGGGTATGATACCCCTGCACCCGCAATTTTCCTCATTTTTTCAGAAAACAATATTATCGTTGACAACGGACAATCAAAAGGGGATTTTGTCCCGATTTAATTGTCCGTAAAATTTTTTGTTATGATTTTATTTTTCTGCTTCAACAACCATTACTTTGATTTTTGCGGAAATACCTGTGTAGAGCTTTACCTCGCAGTTATATGTTCCGAAGGACTTGATGTCCATATCAAGAACTACTTTTCTTTTGTCGATTGAAAGGCTGTATTTGCGTTTTAATTCTGCGGCGATTTCCTTGCTTGTAACCGAGCCGAAAAGCTTGCCGTTTTGTCCTGCCTTTGCGGTCATTGTGAGTGTTTCACCGTTAAGTCTTTGTGCTGTTGCCTGTGCTTCGGCAGTTTCAACCGCAATTTTGTGCTGTTTTGACTGTTCAGCGTTTTTCAGTTCGTTGAGAGCCTGTGCATCAGCCTCTTTTGCAAGTTTTCTCGGAAAAAGAAAGTTTCTTGCGTAGCCGTCTGATACGTTTATCAGCTCACCTTTTTTTCCTGTACCCTTAACATCCTGTAACAATACGATTTTCATTGTATTTATCTTCCCTTCTTGATTTTTTGTTTTTATATCAATTCAAAAACTTAATCTCTGTAATAAAACTTACCGTATGCACAACTTCACTCTCCACTCTGCACTCTCCACTCTGTGATTATGCTTTCTGTTCGTTCTGCAAGTCGGTTTTGTTGACTTCAAGTCCGCTGATTATGGACACAAGACGCTCACGTGCTTCCGCCATACTTACGTTTTCAAGCTGACACGCCGCCATTGTCTGATGACCGCCGCCGCCAAGTGCCTCCATTATTACC
>JBJEOP010000110.1:0-39324 GCA_051880775.1 Acutalibacteraceae bacterium | reverse complement strand
TTGTCGGATTTATTTTTCTGAGCGGTATTTGCAGTTTTTGGTGCCTGAACGCTACCGAATCTTTTTTCAAAATCCGACTGTGTACTCTGCGGAACTGTTTTTTTCAATTCCTCCATCTTTTTATTGTATTCATCAGCATTGACGTTTTCAAGACGGGGAACATTTGTAAATGGTGTGAAATTCGCTTTAAGCGGCGTTTCACCGGGAATTGCGTGTTCAAAAACAATGCCTGTGTCACGCTCAAAGTTAAACTCAGGTACAGACGGTTTTTCAGCCTTTTTGTTTTCTGTGGCTTTCGGTGTATCTTCGGTTGAATTAACGATTTTTTCCTCAACAGGCTTTATTCCCTCAAAGAAATCAGCCTCTGTTTCGGGTTTTTCCGCTGATACTTTAATATCAGCTTTTTTCGTGATTTTGACTTCGGGTACAGCGACAGGAACAACAGGAACGGTCGGAATCGTTGGAATTACAGGCTTTAACGGGATTTGCTTTCCGTCAGCCGTCTTATTTTCCGCTGATGAATTTTCCGGTTTTTTAACGGTCTGAGTAACTGCTTTTTTGTTTTCACGGTTTGCACCGAAGATTCTTTCATATTTCGACTCACTGACGCTGGTGTCATTGCTGATTTTCTGCTGTGGCGAATAGGTAAGTGTATTCTGAACACTGTCTGCCTTTTTGATTTCAACATCAATCGGTTTATTGTTTTGATTATCCGTTTTATCCGTCTGTTCCTTAGCAATCGGAGCTTTTTCTGTTTCAGCCGGATTATTTATCTGTTTTGCGTCTTGTTCATCAGGATTATTTTTCAGCTTATTTTTAACCTTCTGCCAGAACGTATTTTTGCTGTCATCGTCCACGTTAGCAGGAACTGCTTCACTCTGCTGCGGTTTTTCGGCATTGTCCTCCTGAATATCATAATAATCAATATCCTCATTATTTTCCATAAACAGCTTTGTTTTGAGTTTTGCAAATAAACCTTCTTTTTGCTCCTCGTTTTCTTCTTTGTTGCCATTTACATTATTTTGACTATTCATTGACAATACTTCCTCAGTTACTTCCTTGCTTTCTGTCTTAACAGGGGTTTCAGGCTTTACTCCTGCTTTTTCTGTCTTAACAGGGGTTTCGGGTTTTGCTTCTGCTTTTTCTGTCTTAACAGCGGTTTCGGGTTTTACTTCTGCTTTTTCCGTTTTAACAGGGGTTTCGGGTTTTGCTTCTGCTTTTTCTGTCTTAACAGCGGTTTCGGGTTTTACTTCTGCTTTTTCCGTTTTAACAGGGGTTTCGGGTTTTGCTTCTGCTTTTTCTGTCTTAACAGCGGTTTCGGGTTTTACTTCTGCTTTTTCTGTCTTAACAGCGGTTTCGGGTTTTACTTCTGCTTTTTCTGTCTTAACAGAGGTTTCGGGTTTTGCTTCTGCTTTTTCTGTCTTAACAGGTGGTTCAGGTTTTACTTCTGCTTTTTCTGTCTTAACAGTGGTTTCAGGCTTTGCTTCTGTTTTTTCTGTCTTAACAGGTGGTTCAGGTTTTACTTCTGCTTTTTCTGTCTTAACAGTGGTTTCAGGCTTTGCTTCTGTTTTTTCTGTCTTAACAGGTGGTTCAGGTTTTACTTCTGCTTTTTCTGTCTTAACAGTGGTTTCAGGCTTTGCTTCTGTTTTTTCTGTCTTAACAGGTGGTTCAGGTTTTGCTTCTGCTTTTTCTGTCTTAACAGGGGTTTCGGGTTTTGCTTCTGCTTTTTCTGTCTTAACAGGTGGTTCAGGTTTTGCTTCTGCTTTTTCTGTCTTAACAGGGGTTTCAGGCTTTGCTTCTGTTTTTTCTGTCTTAACAGGGGTTTCTGGTTTTACTTCTGCTTTTTCTGTCTTATCAGGTGCGACAGCAACAGGAGTCAGCTTGCCGAAATATTTTTCAAACTTTGATACTTCCTCGGTTTCATCATTCTCTGCAACAGCAGGTGATTCCGGTGTTGTTATTCTGTTTTTACCAAAACGCTTTTCATATTCGGACATTTCTGTTGTTTCCTTTGTTTCAGGCTGAATATCTGATTTAATCTCAGCCTCATTATCTTTTTCGGTTTCTGTTTTAATCTCTGATTCAGCTTTGTCTTTGTCGTCCGAATTTTTAGTATCGGGTTTAACATCGGACTTTTCTTCATCTTTCTTGTTTTCGCTTATTTGTTCAATCTTAGTATGTGTTTTCGGGTCAGTTTCAGCAAAAACAATTTCTTCATCGTCATTTGTTTTATCTGAGAATTTTTCGGTCTGATTTTCGCTTGTTGTTTCATCAGAGGGTTTTTTTGACAGTGTTTCGGTTTCGTTTGATGTTAAGTCGGAAGTTTCAGGTGCTGCATTGTCTTCCACTGTTTCTGATGTTTCAGGTGCCGCATCTGTAATAGCGGTTTCAGTTTCTGAAAGTGACGGTTTTTTCTCATTTAAAACCGAATTGATGAAATCCACTACTGTTCTGTCATTATCATCTGCTTGCAAGGAGTCTGACATATCATCATTCTGCGAGCTTTCAAGATAAGGTATAATATTCTCCTGCGGTTTTTCCTGCTGAACATATTTTTCTTTTTTGTCATCATAAATGACATCAGCAGCATCTGACTGCAAATCGAACATATCATCAGGAGTTTTTTCTTCTTTTGAAATAGCATTTTCGGTATGCGGCTGTTCTTTCGGAGTTTTGGTTTTTTGGGGTTTTTCAGCTTTAATTTCAATATTTACAGCATTATCCGACTTGTCGGTCGTTGGTTTTTCAGGTTTATCCGTACTGCTTTCAGGCATTTTACTACCGTGTCTGTATTTCATCAAAACAATTATCATTGCAGCAAGTGCGGCAATTCCTACAACAGACGCAATAATTATATAAATATAGCGAATGTCAAGATTGCTGACGGAGGTTGATGCTGTTGCCGAAACCTGTTCGGCAGAATCAATTCCGTCAAATGTCACACTGTTCATAATTGTATTTAAAAGCGACTTCTGGCTGTCGGATATTTCTCCGTCATACGACTGAAATGTTACAACAACCTTTGTACCCTTGATTACCGTATATTCCTGAATACCGTAAATTTTTGTATTGCTTGAATCATACTGTAAATCAAGCGTGAGAAACTGCGTATTATTGAACATTGACTTTGAACAGCCTGTATAAATACTCTGATTAAGGAGGTTATCAATAACGGTCTGAATTTCATCATCGCTCAGGGAAGTGAGATTATCAACTGTTTCGGTGTCGGAATTTTTTACTATTGTTACGGTAATATCATAAGAAAAATTCTTTTCTATTGCTTTTATATAGGTATTTGACGCTTCAAAGCTGTCCATAACCTCGTCTTTTGTAAGATTACAGGCTTTCAGTGACGGATCGTTATCTTTCATATCCCGTGTAAGAATGTACATACTGTCGGGCAGCTTTATGTTCATTCCTATATCCGATAATTTATATTCGCTGTAAGTCAGATTCTGCGGAACTTTCTTGTCGGAGCTTTCCGATTCGGAAGAAACCGATGTCACGGTTGAAGTATCAGATGTACTGCTGTTATCGTTTTCAGCAAAAACAGGCACCGTTATTGCAAGTGCTGCAAGTGCTGCGGCAATTATCGCCGTAAATTTTTTCATTATATAACCTCCCTGTATTTTTGACATATTGACGTATATAAAAGGTATAATTTTTCAATATAAAAAACAGTCTTATTAAGACATATATATTTAATTATACTTTACAGAAAGTTAAAATACAAGTGTTCATAACAGCAAAGAAATGCAAATATAATAAATTTTTATATTTATTATTTGCAAAAAAACGCCGAAGGTTAATTTACATAACCTCCGGCATAAAGCACACAGAAATATTCAGTTATTACTTAATAACTCTTACACGGATAACTCCGTCAATAGCTTTGATTTTTTCAACATCAGCGTCAGTAACATCTGCCGCAACATCGAGTATTGTATAAGCATAGTCTTTTCTTGACTTGCTGTTCATACTATCAATGTTGATGTTGCTTTCTGAAAGCTTTGCAGAAACCGCACTTATCATATTCGGAACATTCTTGTGGATAACGCATACTCTTGCAACGCCTGTTCTTGCCATAGAAACAGCAGGCATTGTAACTGAGTTCCTGATGTTGCCGTTTTCAAGATAATCCTTGATTTCATCGGCAGCCATTCTTGCACAGTTATCCTCTGATTCAGGAGTTGAAGCACCAAGGTGAGGTGTTACGATAACACCGTCAACACCGAGAAGCTCATCGCTTGCAAAGTCTGTTACATAAGCTGCAATTTTCTTATCTGCAAGAGCCTTTATAACATCGGCTGAAACAGCAAGGTCGCCTCTTGAATAGTTAAGAATTCTTACGTTGTCTTTCATCTTTGCTATATTTTCCGCACAGATAACTCCCTTTGTGTCAGGTGTAAGCGGAACGTGAACGGTAATATAGTCACTGTTTTCAAAGATTTCGTCAAGAGTAAGAGCGTGTTTAACCTTGCTTGAAAGTCCCCACGCACCTTCAACGGATATAAACGGGTCATAACCGAGAACGTCCATTCCAAGTGAAACGGCTGCATTTGCAACAAGAATACCGATTGCACCGAGTCCGATAATACCAAGTGTTTTACCCTTGATTTCAGGGCCGACAAACTGGCTCTTGCCTTTTTCAACCATTTTTGCGGTAGCGTCGCCGTTGCCTTTAAGAGTCTTTGCCCATTCAATACCGTCAATGATCTTTCTTGAACTGATAAGAAGTGCTGTAATAACAAGCTCCTTAACGGCGTTTGCGTTTGCACCCGGAGTATTGAAAACAACTATGCCCTTTTCCGAGCATTTGTCAAGCGGAATGTTGTTTACGCCTGCACCTGCTCTTGCAATGGCAAGAAGGCTTTCGGGAAGCTCCATATCGTGCATTGCTGCTGAACGTACGAGAACAGCGTCAGGTGCTGTTACGTCATCAGCAACATTATAGTTATCGCCAAGACGTGAAAGTCCGGCTTTTGAAATCTTATTGAGTGTCAGGACATTGTACATTTGTGGTCACCCTTATATAATAATATTTGTTTAGCTTTTTGATTGTTTCCCTCTGAGTCGTGGAAACAATCAAAAGCTGTTTTATGTTTTGTTAATTTAACTCAGCTGTTGCGAGCCTCAAATTCGCCCATAAACTTAACGAGCTTTTCAACACCCTCAATCGGCATTGCGTTGTAGATAGACGCACGCATACCGCCAACCGAACGGTGTCCCTTGATGTTGACAAAATCGTTTTCGGTTGCTTCCTTAACGAATTTTGCGTCAAGCTCATCGTTGCCTGTTATGAACGGAACATTCATAAGTGAACGGTCCTCAGGAACAACAGTGCCGTGGAACATATTTGAGTTATCAAGGAAGTTATAAAGTATTGCTGCTTTCTTCTCGTTGATCTTCTGCATATTTTCAAGACCGCCGATTTCGTTCTTAATCCATTCAAGAACCAGCTTAGCTATGTAGATTGTATAGCAAGGCGGTGTGTTGAACATTGAACCGTTGTCAGCATGTGTCTGGAAGTTAAGCATTGTCGGGCAGATATCCATAGCATTACCGATAAGGTCTTCACGGATAATAACGATGGTAAGTCCGGCAGGAGCCATATTCTTCTGTGCACCGGCATAGAGAATACCGAACTTTGAAACGTCAATAGGCTTTGAAAGAATACATGATGAAATATCGGCAACCAGCGGTACATCGCCTGTGTCAGGAAGTTCGTGATAAACGGTACCGTAGATTGTGTTATTCATACAGATATAGAAATAGTCTGCGTCCTTTGTGAAAGTATCCGGATCAAGCTTCGGAATATATGAAAAAGTCTTATCCTTTGAAGAAGCAACAACATTTGCCTCGCCGTAACGTGCAGCCTCTTTGTATGCCTTCGTTGCCCACTGACCTGTGAGAACGTAGTCAGCCTTGTGGCTCTTTGTCATAAGGTTGAGCGGAATAGCTGCAAACTGTGTTGACGCACCGCCCTGAAGGAAAAGTACCTTGTAGTTATCAGGAATATTCATAACCTCACGGAGAAGGCTTTCTGCACCCTCAATAATTGTACCGTAGATTTTTGAACGGTGTGACATTTCCATTACTGACTGACCGCTGCCCTCGTAGTCAAGCATTTCTGCTGCTGCTTTTTTCAGTACAGATTCCGGCAGCATTGAAGGACCTGCTGAAAAATTGTAAACTCTTTTCATTGATTAAATGCCTCCATCAATAATTGTGTGCATTATTGTTTTATGCACTGATACCATTTTATTATAAGCCAATTTATAATATAAGTCAATTACAAGCTCAAACATTTCCCAAAAATTTTGCACAAAATTCAACAAAATATTTTTCAGAAAAACTATGATTATATATTATTCTTTATTTTTCTGACTTTAATATATATGCAAACAGCCTGCAATAAATAATATATCCGCTTTATTAAACGAACTGTCAAAGCAGCTTCTCCAACGTTAATATATTCTGATTGTTTTTGTATTGATAGTAAATTTTATCTGTATTTTTTCTGACAAGAAATATTCCCAAGCCGCCTATTCTTCTTTTTTCAGGCGGCAGTGTAATATCAGCCTCCTGAGTTTCAAGCGGATTATATTTTTTGCCGCTGTCCTTAAATTCAATAATAATTTTTTTGGGATTCCGGCTTATTTCAACGGCAATTTCCGCACTGCCCGTTTTTGGTGTATAGGCATAATTTGAAATATTTACAAATATCTCCTCCACCACGAGTTCAATCTGCATTTTTGTCTTAATATTACAGTCGTGTGCCGACAGTTCATTTTCGATAAATTCAATCACCTTATATGTATTTTCGGGCAGGGCTGAGATTTCCATTCTTTTCATAAACATACACCTACTTCACCTTAAACAAAAGCATAGTCATATCATCGTACTGTTCTCTTTTGCCGGCAAATTCACCGACAGCGTTTTTTATATGCTTTAATATTTCCTCCGACGAATTTTCCTTACAGTCATTAAGCGACTGTATAAGCTTTTTTTCTCCGAAAAGCTCATCGTTTTCGTTTTCCGCCTCGGTAATTCCGTCAGTATAAAGGAACAGCATATCTCCGCTTTCAAGCTGTATCTCGTTTTCTTTATAAATCATTTCATCAATTCCCCCAAGTACAAATCCGGGCAAAATCTTCATCAGGGAAAATTCCTTTCCGTTTTTGTACAGTACAGGAGGATTATGTCCTGCATTTGCGTATTTCATACTGCCTGTTTTCGTATTTATTACCGCAACAAACGCCGTAACAAACATTTCGGCACTGTTATTACAGCAAAGAAACTTATTCGTAAGCGTAAGAGCTTCAGCAGGTGATTTTCCTCCGGCAGAATACATCTGTATAACGCTTTTTGTCATTGTCATAAATACAGCCGCAGGAATCCCCTTGCCCGAAACATCACCGATTACAAAGGCAGTGTTTTCGTCATCAATTCTGAAAAAATCGTAAAAATCTCCGCCGACTTTCTTTGCAGCATTCATATATGCAAAGACCTCTGTTCTGTCAGCAAAATCATCAAAATTATGCGGAAGTATTCCAAGCTGTATTTTTGATGCAATATCAAGTTCGGCTTTCATACGTTCCTTTTCTGCCGTGTTTTCCCTGATACGCTGAGTGAATATGTCTATATCCTCTATCATTCTGTAAATCGAATGTGCCATCTCTCCTATTTCGCTTTTATTTTCGGACAGCCTTTTACACTCTTTCAGAATTTCGGAACTGTTGTAGCTGTTGTTTTCTTTGTCATAGCTTACGGAAATATCCGCAATACTTTTTACAGGCATAGTTACACTTTTTTCGATATATCTCAGAATAGCCGAAACAACCACAAAATACAGATTCACCGTAACAGCCGCCAGAGTATAAACTCTTTCCCATACCTGAACGGTATTATAGCCTGAACCAGTAAGCTGTATATCCCCGACAACCGCAATAATCAGCGAGAGAATAATTCCGCCTATCATAAAGTAAAAAATCATATGTTCATTCATTGAAATTATACCCGAAATCTCTTTTCGTCTGACAGGATTTAACGGTACTGTAAAGGCAAACAGGATAATTCCGACCAACAGTGCCGCCGTAATATAAAACGGAATTTTACCCGTAATTATTTTCAGGACAAAGCACATAACAAACAATGCCGCAGTGATAAAAAGCACGATTTTGTTTATAATCGGATTTCTGTATTTTTTCGGTGTTTCGGGCGGCGTAATTATGGGAACATTTTTCCGCATAAGCATTGTCATAAGGGGCATACCGAAAAGTATCCCGAAATTGAGATTATTAAAAAACATAATCAGTACAGTAGTGCTGAAAAAATCATTATATTGATAAATTTCAAGCACCATTCCGAGCATAGACGCATTCAAAACGGCATTTATGAAAATAATGCCCCCAAGCCTTACAAAATTTGAAACCCTGTCAAGCACCGGAAAAGATGAATATTTTTTCCTGAAACCGCCGTACCACAAAGCATAAGCCAGATAACTGCAAACCACCTGTATAAAAAAGCTGACTATACTCAGCGTCAGTTCGGTGCCGCTGATTATATCCGCCGCAAAATTTCCGACGGCACAGCCGACAGCACCCCATATTCCGAAAAGCAATCCGCAAATCTGCGGCAATGCCTCGTCAATGCGAACACCCGTTATGTCAATCCACGAAAAAGCGTATCTCATCGGCAGGCTGATACAAAAAAAAACCAGCCCGCAAATAACGCTCATAAGTATTCCGTATTTTTTATCTTTTTTAATTTTCACATCAATCACCTCAATCAGCTTAATATGTCCTTTAAAACATCAATATATAAAATCTCATTCACAAAATCCTGTTCTTCGGAACAAAATGCAATTTTGTAGCCGTCAGGATTATATTCTTTAAAAAAATATTCGTTTTTGTTTTCCTGCTGTTTAACGGTTATTTTGTCCGCAATATTTATACAAAAGCTGTCAAGCGGAACCGACAGCCCACAGCCTGTCGCCTTGATAAAGCTTTCTTTAAGAACCCACAGCCGATAAAAAGCGTCAATTCTTCTTTCTTTATCATCAAAAGAATTTATGTATTCGCACTCAGACGGACAGAAAAACATCTCAGCGGTTTTCAGGTCAATATTTCTTTCGGTTTTTTCAATATCACAGCCTGTTTCCTTTTCAGAAAAAGCCGCCGCCGCAAAATCGCCTGAATGTGAAACATTAAAATGTATATCGGGATATTCCTTTATTGACGGCTTGCCGTTTTTTCCGTAGGTAAATGAAATATTCTTTTCTTTGAGTCCTGACTCTGACAGTCCGAAATCAATAAGCAGTCCTGCCGCAAGACTTAAATTTTTGTCCTTGCGGAATTTATAGGCAAGCACCTTTTCTCTGCGGCAATCCGAAAGTGTCTTAATACACTTCTCAAAAATTTCATCATCATAAAGTTTTTCAGTATTTAAAATATATGTTTTAACCATAACGCACCCTGTATCAAATTTTGCTTTAAGCAAAACAACCGTACTTTTCTGAAATTCATTATACTACAAAACATTTAATAATGGCAACAAAAAAGAACCGGCAAGCGTCAGCTCACCGATTCCTCTTATATATTATTCAGTCGGATATTTTTTCTTTGAAATAATCACCACCGTACCTGCCGCAAAAGATACCGCAAGCATTAAAATTACCGCCGCTGTAATATTATTCCGGCTGTCGCCTGTCGGTATGATGTCGGTATTTGTCGGTTTTGATGTATCCGTACCCGAGCTGTCCTCAGCCTCAGTAACGCTGAAAATCCACCTGACCTCTCCTGTCCTGTTCTGACAGCTGTTGTCCATAAACCTGTCAGCGTTCAGCTGTAAATCAAGGCTTGTACTTTCACCCGAACTGAATGTTCCGATTAAAACATTATTCTTTAAGCCTCCCTGTTCGGACGCTTTTGAATCAGAGATAATCCTGCCGTCAGCCGTACTGACGCAAAGGTTCATTTTATCAAGAAAATCGCAATACTCCTTATCGACGGTTTCGGCTCGCAAATAAACGGATACGGTTTTGTCGCTGTTGTTGTTTATTTCTATGCTTTGATTTATGCTGTCGCCCGGACAGACGTTCTTAAAATTCCGGAATAAGTCCGTACTTTCGGGTATAAAAACAAAGCGTTCCGCCTGACCCTCATATATCACACGGCACTCATCAGCGGCATATACCGTAGCCGAAAACACTGCCGCCAGAACAACACTCAGCGTTAATATCGCCGTAATTACCGATAACTTTCTGTATTTCATCAGCCGCACCTCCTGTCGCTAAAAAATACGAATTTTCCCTCAAAGCCTCATTCAGTCCTCATAAAAAGGATTTGTTCTGTCGTTGTTCTTTGACTGTATTGCCTCAGCCTCAATGTCGATCGTGAGTTTTTTGTTCTGATATTCATTGTCCATATCATTATCAAAATAAACAGTCGTAAACAGGTTTGATGTTTCTTCGCTTGGCTCAACAATATTCTGATAGTAATAATATCCGTCGTCGGCAAGTTTCCAGTCATCGCCGATATTCAGCTGAACAAGGTCGGTTGAAAGTTCCTGCTGTTCGTCACCGTCAAAGCTTATATCAATCTTTGCCCTTATATAAGCCGAACCGCTGCCCGTATTTTCAATCCTGACTATTTTCGATACGCTGTCCCCCGGCATAACGGGTGTTGTGGGGTCAGTATAGGGGATTTCCTGATTATTCACGGTCTGATACTCGTTTATGACAATATCAAGATTGCCTGTGGAAATGGTGTTCAAGGCGGTATCCTGTGCCGTAAAATATGCAAGGGTTGAGCCTGCGGCAACTGCGGCGGTGACAGCACAAACCGAACCGATAATTATTTGTTTTTTCATAACAAATTCCTCCACATATCAAAAATGATGTATTTTTCAGCTTTAAAATAACTTAACTCAGCACATCAGACCTGCGTTACCCAAAATAATTACGCATTACGAATTACGAATTACGCATTGGTTTTAAAGCAGACTGTCTGCCGCCGCCTGAACAGCATTAGTGTAATTTTCATTGCTGACTGACTGATAAGCAAGAGCCTTTACAACGATTGTATCGCCGTCAACAAAGCTGCCCCAGCTGCATTCGTCTTTTATTGTCACTGTTGTAAAAAGCGGCTCTAATTTTTGGTCAGTATCACTTTTATTTACAAGTACGGGACTGCCGCCCTCGGAATATACATAAAGTCCCTCGTAACCCTCAACCTCTGTCCAGCAGTCCGTATTGAAATCAACCGATTCAATCACACCTTTAAGCGAATCCGACGGAACATAGGACATAAACACATAGCAGTCCTCACTGTTCGCCGCTACTGTTACAGTAGGGTCTTTCGGTAATACCGCCGAATCATAAATTGAATAGCTGTTTCCGCTGGTTGTTCTGCTTTCGGGCGTTACAATGCTGTTGTATGAAACCTGTGCCTCGTCAAGAGTAAGTCCGATTTTACCTATCGTAAAGGTGTTTGTAAGAGTACCCGTCTGTGAGGTCAGCCACGCAAGCGTTGCACCAATTGACAAACACGCAACAAGCGTAAGGCTCATAATAAGTACAATGGTTTTCTTTTTCATAAGTTTCCTCCTGAAAAAATAATTTTATCGGGTAATATTATATAAAGCCTTTCGGCATTTCCCGCTGTCAGCCTGTGAGATTTCCTGAGTCATCAACGGCTATTCCCCACGACTGTATCACCGCCTGTTTCGGATTTGACTGTATCGACTGTGCAAGAATCTGAAAATCAAAAATTTTATCGTTATATTCCTTGCCGAGTCCGTCTTTGACGGTACAGGTTTTTATGAGTACGGGTGTGAATTTCTGTGGTTCTGTTTCGGTTTTGCAGTAATAAAAGCCGTCGTCACCCTTGAACCAGCCGTCCGTATTCAGCGTTATCTGATAAGTACCGTCAGTTTTCAGTGCGGTTGGATTACCGTCGCTGTCACGCCATATCGGCACAAGGGATACCCGTATATATGAATTTAAGTTGCCTGTGTTCTGAATTTTTACGTTTGTCTTTTCTGTGCCGTTAAAATTCTCGTCAATACTGTTTTCAACCGTTCCTTTATCGGCGGTGTTTACTATTTCAGCCTGTTGAAACAAATGTGCCGATGTTGCGGCTATTCCGCCCATTGACAGCACCGCTACCGCCATTATCAGCGGTATTATATGCCTTAAAGGCTTTGGCTTTTTCAAAACATAACCCCCTTTTTACAGAGTGGAGAGTGGAGTGTGGAGTTGTTGTAACCACTACTTTTTTCGCTTAGTTCAGCGAATTACGAATTATGAATTATGAATTATAAATTATTATATCTGTGCCTTTGAATCTATTGATGAGGTGTTGTCGGCTGAGGTTTTATAATGATGAATTTTTCTGAGTATAGTAACAACAAGCAAAATCAATATCACTGAGGCAATACAAATTTTCACTGTCATTGACGAAATCCACATTGCAAAATATCCTAAAAACGGTATTGAAAAAGTTGCCTTGCCGATAATGTTTTTGTAATATACGGGACTTGGGTCGGGACTGCTGTTTGCGTCGCCCTTGGTGTAAAAATATTCTCCGTCATCGGAAATATCAATAACCCTGTGCGTTGCGACAGTCAGGTTTTTGTCGAGTACAAAGCTGATTGCGTCACCTGTTTTTATGCTTTGATACGGCACATTTTTTACAAAAACAAGACTGCCTGTTCTGTAAGTCGGCTCCATTGAACCCGAAATAACCGAATAAGGCGTATAGTCAAAAGCCCGGATACCCACCAGACACACCGCAAGCGACACAAAAATTATCATTGCACTCCACGACAGAATTTTACAAAATATCTTCATAATAATCAGCCTGCTTTACTAAGTTATTGAACAGTCTTATTGAAAACATTGCTTGCAAAGCCCTCGTCTGTCAGCCATTTTGTACTGCCCTTATTCTCAAAGCTGACGGTGCTTTCTTTTGAGGGATTTATGCACACGGTCTGAGGATTTTCGCTTTTAAGCTCATATTTCCAAGACCAGTCGGTTATTTCCGTAACAGTATAGCTGACGCCGACAGTAAGATTTTTAAATGTCTTTGAGTCTGTCCCCTGCACCGTTTCATAGGACACACTGCCGTCCGAACCCTCAATTCTGAACACTGACGATTCGTCGTCAAGCAGGTCGCCTGTCTTTGTAAGTACAAGAGTACCGTTGTTCATTGAATACGCAAAATATACCGTATGTTCCGGACTGTCGGCGGTAAGGCTGACTGAAACCGTCCTGTCGGATTCAATCGGCGGCTTGTCCGTGTATGAACCGATAAATACTGTGTTTTTTATATCGCTTGGTGCAATAATCGTGTAAGAATTTTCAAGCGGCAGTTTGTTGCTGTTGCTTTGAATAAAGTCATACTGTTTAAGGATTACAGCCTGTTCGGGTGCTGCAACAGCCTGACCGTCAGAGTTAAGCGGATTACCGCCGCTGTCGGACAGATAGCACACAACATTTATAAAGCCGTATGAAATTCCCGCTGTCGGTATCGGGAAATTTTTTGATGTATCCTTTCCGAGATAGTTTTTGTAATAAAATACCGTTGTGCCGTTTGTGGGATACTGCTTTCCGCTTTCGGCTGCGTCTTTTATGCGGACAATATAGCTCAGGTGTGCCGTTGTTCCCTCTTTTACCGTACCGACGTTCCACTTAATCTGACGCTTGTCCACGCTCAGTTCAACACTGCCCTGACTGCATTTTATTTCGGAAGCATTTGAAACAAGGTCGAACATTTCTCCCATAGGGTCAATCACATATCCGTCCTTTGCCGATGCTGAAATACTTGCCGCTATGCTTTCAAAGGCTGAATTAAGAACCTTCTGAACCGTGCTTTCGGTTGTAGTTGACGGTATCTCCGTAAAAAACGCCCCACTGCCTGTGTTTGATATATTTTTCAGCGTTTGCACTCCCGTACTGTCAGCACCGAGTGCAACGGAATAAATATTTATGCCGCTTTCCTTAATATGTGCCGCCTCGTATTCGGTCGGCAAAGCGGTGCTTTCAATATAAACATCACCCCAACATTTTGAGCAGTAAACATTAATTCCCCAAGAAATAGTGTCATAATCAAATTTCATTGCAACACTGTCGAGGTTGTATGAAAGACTGTGTTTATATCTGCTTATATGTTCTACCGTAACACCGCTTAAACTTGTTATTTTATAACAATGAGTGGGACTTCCGTCGCCGAGCATTACAATAACCTTATTCTGTGCCTGTGACTTTTTAAGGAGTCCGTTTGCAGCAACAAGACCTGCCTGCATATTTGTTCCGCCGGTATCATCGCCGGGTACTTCCAGACCGTCAATCTTTTCTTTAAGCACATTCTTATCAGCTGAAAAATCGGAAACCTTTGTTGCATCTGATTTAAAGCTGACGAGAGCAATACGATTTTCGTTGTTTGTATTTCTCCCGATAATATCGCTGACAAAGGACTTTGCTGCAATTTTAGTGTAGTCAAGACGTGAACGCCCTGCCTCAGCTTCACTGCTGCCCAGCATAGACCACGACATACTGTTTGATATATCAATAACCAGTACAATATCCGTTGTGGTTTTGTAGTCCTTTCCGTCAATGGAAAGGTCTATCCGCCATTTATCGTTACTGCCGTCAACCTTTGTCGCTGTTTTATTGAGCTTAACAGAGCCTTGCTCGTCCCACACAGGCTCAGACGCTGTACCGTCAACGGCTTTTGCGGCAATAAATGCGTCTGATGAAGTGAAGAAAAATCCTGCAACGGCAAGCATAAGTGCAAGAAATTTAAAGCCTGTCCGAAAAATCCGCATATTTATTTTATGCGTCATAAGCTGTACCTCCTGTTTTTATTTTTGTCATCAATTCAATGCACAAGAAATTATATGCATACCAAAAGGAAAATATGACCATTTTATTTTTATTTATTACTTTTATCCTGCACAGTAAATGTATATGCCCGACCCTGTAAGTTTATTACTGAATTTTATTTTTAACGCAAAAAAAGAACTGCCGCTGTAAATTACACAGCAACAGTTTCTTTTGAATTTCTTATTTTATATTTTGTATTATTTAGCGTCCTCAACTTTGATAAGGTAGAGCTTATCCTTTTGTTTAAATCCGGACTTTTTCCACAGTGCCATTGCGGAACGGTTTCCGATATGAGTATAAAGAATAGGCGTAAGTCCGCGTTCCTTGATTTTGTTGATTGCAAAAACGGTCATCTTGTAGCCGTAGCCTTTTTGGCGTTCATCGGCAAGAACAGCAACGGATTTTATACGGATATAATTTTCGGTGCGGCTGCCTATTGCGGTATTTGCAATCATCTTTCCGTTTTTGATAAGTCCGTAAAGCTCCATATTGAGATATTCTCCTACCTTGCGGTCAAATTTATCTGTCCAGCGGAATTCCTCGCAAAGTGATTTATAAAAATCCGTAACCAAATTAACATGTTCGGGATTATTCTTGTCGATAAGAATAATCCTTTCGTCAGATTCAGGGGATATACCGTTGATTTCTTCACCCTCATAAGTAAATACGGCAAGCGAAAATTCATCTTTTACAACATAGTTTATATCAAGAGATGTAAGGGCATAAAGGTCTGAAAGATTTGATGAAACGTCCTGTTTTACATAAATTTCAGCCTTTGGAATATTCCGGTCACAAAGAAAACGGCAAATATCAATGAGCTTGTTTGTGTCGTCCTTGATTGATGATGAAGTCCATATCCATACCTTATGACTTGTTTTTGATGTTAAGATGATTACGCTTTTGTGGTCAGAATAAAGATTGTAGCTATGCTCGTTTCTTGCCGACTCAATCGAGTTAAAAATAATCGAGTCTGAAATATATTCAGGATTTTTGAAAATTGCATCAACACCCGAAATTTTATCGAATTTTGTTCCCATTATTATTGTTCTCCTTTTAAAGTCAATAAACACATTTTACAAAAAACGTTATCCTTTACCTATTTTAGCTTATTTTTATAACTATTTCAATAATTATCAAAGATAAAAATAAAAAAAGATTTTTTGTTGTTTTAAAGAATTATTTGACTGATTTTGGAAGATTTTAGAATATTTTTTAAAAATTTTGAAATATTTTGAAAAAATATGCTTGACTTTGAAAGAAAATCGTGTATAATAATAATCAAGAACAGACAAGAGGACGGTGAAACAAATTGCTGAGTGAGGAAAGATTTCGTACCATTCTGGAAATACTGAAACAACGAAAAACGGCTTCTGTAACTGAGCTTGCCGACGCACTCAATACATCTGAATCAACCATAAGACGTGACATAACGGCTCTTGCCGATATGGGGAAACTAAAAAAGGTTTACGGCGGTGCCGCCGCAATAACAAAAAATTTCATTTCCGACGAACCCGATGTCAACACAAAAGCGTCACAGAATGTGGAACAGAAAGAACAGATTGCCCGCTACGCTTCAAACCTTATCAACAATGACGATTTTATATTTATTGACGCAGGAACAACAACTTTAAGACTGATAGACTTTATTCCAACCACAAAAGCAGTATTTGTTACAAACGGCATTGTACACGCAAAGAAGCTTGCCGCAAAAGGCTTTAAGGTATATATCATAGGCGGTGAGATAAAAGCCTCAACCGAAGCGATAACAGGCTCGGCGGCTGTAAGCAATATCCGTAAATATAACTTTACAAAATGCTTTCTCGGAACAAACGGAGTTTCAATCGAGAACGGTTTTACAACTCCCGATATTGAGGAGGCACTCGTCAAGCAGTCAGCACTCGAAAACTCCTATGTTTCATTTGTGCTTGCCGACAGCTCAAAGTTTGACGCCGTATCTTCAGTGACATTCGCAAAGCTTGAACAGGCTTGCATAATAACCGATAAGGCAAAAAATCATAAATATCTTGAAAAAACCATCGTAAAGGAGGTATTAAAATGATTTATACAGTAACCTTTAACCCCGCACTTGACTATGTTGTCAGCGTCGATAATCTTCTTGCAGGCAAAGTCAACAGAACAACAAGCGAAAAACTCTATTACGGCGGTAAGGGCATAAATGTTTCACTCATACTTAACCGGCTCGGCGTAGAAAATATTGCATACGGTTTTTCGGCAGGCTTTACGGGAGAGGCGATTGAAAGAGGACTTCGTGAACGAGGCGTCAAAACGGACTTTATCCGGCTCAAAGACGGAATGTCACGCATAAATGTCAAAATCAAATCGTCCTGTGAAACAGAAATAAACGGACAGGGTCCCGATATTCCACAGGACGCAACAGAAGATTTATTCAGAAAGCTAAACACGGCAAAAAGCGGCGATACGCTTGTGCTTGCAGGAAGTATTCCGCAGACATTGCCGTCTGACATATATGAAACCATACTGAACAAGTTAAGCGGTAAAGGCATAAGGTTTGTTGTTGACGCTACAAAGGATTTACTTCTGAATGTTCTGAAATATCACCCGTTCCTCATCAAGCCGAACAATTTTGAACTCGGTGAGATTTTCGGGAAACAGCTTACAACCAAAGACGAAATCATCTCCTGTGCAAAGGAGCTTCAAGACAAAGGTGCAGAAAATGTGCTTGTTTCAATGGGCGGCAGCGGTGCGATACTTGTAAGTGCAGACAACAGAACATATCACATTAAGGCTGTCAGCGGCAAGGTTAAAAACACAGTGGGTTCGGGCGATTCAATGGTTGCAGGCTTTATTGCAGGATATATGAAAACCGATGACTACAAATATGCACTTGAACTCGGTTCTGCCGCAGGAAGTGCAACGGCGTTTTCCGATGACCTCGGAACTTATGATGAAATTATGGCAAATCTTAAAAAAATACAAAGTCAAAATTAAAGGAGGAGAAAATTATGCGTATTACTGATTTGCTTTCAAAAAACTCTGTTGAGCTGAATGTTTCAGTTCAGAACAAAAATGCGGCTATCGACAAGCTGGTCGGACTTCACGCAAAATGCGGCAACATTACTGACAAGGGAAGCTTTAAAAAAGGTATTCTCGACAGGGAAGCTCAGGGTTCAACGGCAGTCGGAGAGGGAATTGCAATTCCGCATTCAAAAAACAAAGCTGTTAAAAAGCCTGCTCTTGCCGCAATGACTGTTCCGAAGGGCGTTGACTATGAGTCCCTTGACGGACAGCCGTCCAAGCTCTTCTTTATGATTGCCGCTCCCGAAAACGGCGGAGATGTACATCTTGAAGTTCTTTCAAGGCTTATGGCTATGCTTATGGACGAGGAGTTCAGAAACAAACTTCTTTCGGTAAAAAGCAAGGAGGAATTTCTGAAAGAAATCGACAAGGCGGAAAAAGAAAAATATCCCGAAGAAACCGCTGAAAAGAAAGACAACGAACAGTCAGTCACCAAAACAAAATACAGAGTTCTCGCCGTGACAGCCTGTCCGACAGGAATTGCACACACATATATGGCGGCTGAGTCCCTTGAACAAACGGGTCAGAAGCTCGGCTATCCGCTTAAAGCCGAAACAAACGGCTCCGGCGGTGCAAAAAACGTACTTACAAAAGAGGAAATCGAACAGGCTGACGGTATTATAATTGCCGCAGACAAAACCGTTTCAATGGCACGCTTTGACGGCAAGCCGCTTATAAGCGTTCCCGTTACCGAGGGTATCAAAAACCCCGAAAAGCTCATTAAGAAAATAATTGACGGAAAAGCTCCCGTTTATCATCACGAGGGCAGTAATGCCGAAAAAGCCGAAACTGCCGGAAAGGAAGGCTTCGGACGTCAGATTTATAAGCACCTTATGAACGGTGTTTCACATATGCTGCCGTTCGTTGTTGCCGGCGGTATATTCATAGCACTTGCTTTCCTTATTGATACCATAGCAGGTGCACCAAAGGATTCAAGCTTTGGTACTGCAACGCCTGTTGCCGCCTGGTTCAAGACAATCGGCGGATATGCGTTCAACTTTATGGTGCCCATTCTTGCAGGCTTTATCGCAATGAGTATTGCCGACAGACCCGGACTTCTCGTAGGTCTTACGGGCGGTTTTATCGCAACACTCGGTTCAACCTTTGCTTCCCCTGCCGGTGACATTCCGTCAGGCTTTCTCGGCGGACTTCTTGCAGGCTTTGCAGGCGGTTATATGATGCTCGGTATCGAAAAGCTCTGTGACAGGCTTCCGAAATCACTCGAAGGCATAAAGCCCGTTCTGATTTATCCTCTGCTCGGTCTTGGCGGTATCGGCGTAATAATGTGTGCGGTAAATCCGTTTATGGGTATGATTAACACAGGTATGATGAACGCCCTCAATGCTATGGCACAGTCAGGACTTATCGTTCCGCTTTGTGCACTGCTTGCCGCAATGATGGCAATAGATATGGGAGGCCCGTTCAACAAGGCAGCTTATGTATTCGGCACAGGTATGCTGACAAACGCCGCAACACTTCCTGCCGCAGAGGCTCAGTCAGCTTATCTTATTATGGCTGCCGTTATGATCGGCGGTATGGTTCCGCCTATTGCAATCGCACTTTCAAACACATTCTTCAAGAACAGATGGACTCTTCAGGAAAGAAAAAATGCTCCTGTAAACTATGTTATGGGTCTTTCATTCATCACAGAGGGTGCAATTCCGTATGCAGCGTCATATCCTTTACAGGTTATTCCGTCATGTATGATAGGCTCGGCAGTTGCAGGTGCTTTGTCGGCACTCTTTAACTGCACACTTATGGCACCTCACGGCGGTATATTCGTATTCGCCGTTGTAGGAAACTGGTACTGGTACATTCTCTCACTGGCAGTAGGTTCAATCGTTGCAATGCTTATGCTTGCACTGCTTAAAAAACCGGTTAAAGAATAAAACAACCGAATAATAAGCATAATTAAAAAAGTGTTATAATTTTTTTACGGGTGCAGGGGCTTATTCCCCTGCAAACAGCCCGTATCCAGACAAACCAAAATTTCAAAATATCAAATCAAAAGGAGAAATCACTATGATTACACAGAAAATGACAATCACAAATCCACAGGGTCTTCATATGCGTCCGGCAGGCGTTTTCGCAAAGGAAATGGGAAAATTCGAGTGCAGTGTTTTTATAAAATACAAAAACAACAAGGTGAACGCAAAGAGCCTTCTCAACATTATTGCCGCCTGCATTAAATGCGGTTCTGAAATCGATATTGAATGTGACGGTGCAGACGAACAGGAAGCAATGGCAAAGGCTATTGAGCTTGTTGAATCAGGCTTCGGCGAATAACAGCTTTTATCAGGTGAAAACGAGGTGATTTGAATGTTAAAGGGTATAGGCGTATCAAGCGAAATGGGTATGGGCAAAGCCGTTATCATAAAAGAAGAACAGCCTGTCTATGAAAAGCATACCGTCAGCGACACTGTCGCCGAGGTAAAACGCTTTGAAGCTGCCGTTGATAAATTCATTGAGAAAACCAATATTCTCGCCGAAAGGCTGAGTGCGTCAGCAGGCGAAAAAGAAGCCGAAATCCTCAGGGGTCATATTCTTATGATTCAGGACGTCTTTATGGCTGATGAAATAAAAAAGCAGATTGAAAGCGGCGAATGTGCTGAGGCGGCACTCGAAAATGTCTGCGACAGCTTTATCGGAATACTTTCGGCTGCCGAGGACGAACTTACACAGCAGCGTGTAACGGATATTTGCGACCTTAAAAAGCGTATGCTCAAAATACTTCTGAATATCGAAGAAACCGATATAAGCATACTGCCCGAAAATACCGTACTCTGCATAAACGAGCTTACCCCGTCAATGACGGCAGGAATTGACGCTAAAAACATTGCCGGTATTATTACCGAAATCGGCGGAACAACATCACACTCGGCAATTCTTGCAAGGGCTCTCGAAATTCCTGCGGTACTCAGCGTCAAAGACGCAACGACTCTCATAAAAAACGGCGACACGGTAATTGTTGACGGCACAAGCGGAGAAGTTATTGTTTCACCGTCAGAAAATGAACAGGCTGATTATAAGATTAAAAAAGAAAACTATCTCAAAGAAAAATCCGAACTTCAAAAATACATCGGTCTTGAAACCAAAACAGCCGACGGTCATAAGCTTGAACTCGTGTGCAATATCGGCAACCCGAAGGACGCCGACAAAGTCTTGCAGTGCGACGGAGAGGGTATAGGACTTTTCAGAACGGAATTTCTGTTTATGAGCAGATTTCAGGCACCTACCGAGGACGAACAGTTCGAGGCATACAAGAGCGTTGCTATCAAAATGAAGGGCAAGCCTGTTATAATAAGAACTCTTGATGTCGGCGGAGATAAGGATATTCCGTATCTTAATCTTCCTAAGGAGGAAAATCCGTTCCTCGGCTACCGTGCAATACGCTATTGCCTCGGAAATAAACAGCTTTACACAGCACAGCTTAAAGCACTTCTCAGGGCAAGTGCTTTCGGCAATATAAAGATTATGATTCCTATGGTCACCTGTATTGAAGAGGTGCGTGAGGTCAAAGCACTTATCGCCGAACTCAAAAATCAGCTCGACAGCGAGGGTACGGCATACAACAAGGATATTCAGGTAGGCGTTATGATAGAAACTCCGTCAGCGTCGCTGATTGCCGACCTTCTTGCAAAGGAAGTTGACTTTTTCAGCATAGGAACAAACGACCTTACACAATACACTATGGTTGTTGACCGTGGAAACGCTGATGTTTCTTATCTTTATTCCGTATTCAATCCGTCGGTACTGCGTTCAATACGGCATATTATTAAATGTGCAAAAGACGAAAATATTTTCGTCGGTATGTGCGGCGAGGCGGCAGCAGACAAAATGCTTATTCCTCTGCTTATTTCGTTCGGACTTGATGAATTCAGCGTAAGTGCAACATCAGTGCTTACAACAAGAAAATCAATTTCAGGCTGGACAAAGCAGTCGGCTGACGAGGCTGCACAAAAGGCTATGCAGCTTACAACCGCTGATGAAGTCATCGCATATCTTAAACAGATAACAAGATAAATCCCTCTTTAAAAATATACCCACACAGGAAAGGACGTCGCATTTTAAACGGCGTCCTTTCTTATTCTATGTATGGAATTGTCATTTTTACTGCTGTATCCGAAATTTCCGCGTGCTGTCGGCGAAAATAATTTGTTGATAATCTTTGCAAGAGTACCCTCTGCCCACGAATAATCAAACATATATTCTCCCTGAAACAGCGAATGATATTTTTCGGGATTTTCAAGCAATTTAAAATAATCACAGTCAATCATATCATACCTGATATAGGCATTTGCACGGGAAGTGTCAAAAACATCACGCACACCGTTTTCGGACAGTGCTTTTTTGATTGACATCACGGCTTTTCTGTACAGCTTTTTTACCTTTTCGTCATAATCACGTTCAGGCCATAATTTGTCTATCGCCTCACACATCGAAACATTTCCGCCGACACGGTCAACACACAAAGCAAAAAGCTCCTTTGCCTTTGCATTGTGAAAATCAATCGTCACACCGTCAACAAAAACATCAAACCGTCCGAAAGTGCGTACATATATCTTTTTTGTCAGTCGGGTCGAAAGAAGTCTGAACCGCTCCATACAAGCATCTATTTCAGCTTTGTTATACGGTTTTTTTATAAAATAATCGCATCGGTTTTTATAAACCTCCACTGACTGATTATCGTCGTCGCCTGTAAGAAAAATAACGGTTTTATCATTGCATTTTTTTATTGTGTTTATTATGAAACGGTAATCTATTTTTTCGGAGCATACGGACAAAAACACTAATTCCACACTGTTTTCACGAAAAAAAGAAACTGTTCTTTCGGTATCGGTGAATACCGAGAGATGTAAATTCTTATCCTGAAAAATTTTATCATAAATCAAAGCGTTTTGTTTGGTATCCTCATCAATAACAGCAACTCTCAAAGTTTTCACCTTTCCTTAACGGCTTTTAAGACAGCATATCCTCAACAATATCCTTTAAGTGTACAGGATATACATCATATTTCATAATCATTTCACACAAACGTCTTACTTTTTCGATGTCGTCCGAAATACCCTCAATACAGCAGTGTTCACTGTCAAGTCCGGCAATACTGCTGTCACGGTTGTACATATTTATTCCGTAAACAGTAATGTTGCCCTTATCTTCGACAAACATATTATTTTCGGTTATTTCACAAGCATATGTACTCTTTAAATTGACATCATATGTGGTCATATTATTACTCCCTGTTTACATAATTTTTTATATTTCACTATCAGTACATATTTTATTATACTTTGTAATATTAAAATGCACAATACCACTATGGTTGAAAATCGGTTGAATGTTTGTTGAATGTTGTTGAAAACCGTTTTTTACTGCTTGATTTTTTTCGTATATTTATTCATATATCATTTTTATAATCTCAATTCGTGATTTAACTCCCAGCTTTTTGTAGCAGTTATAAAGCATTTTTTTGACTGTCCCCTCAGATATTTTAAGCCTGCCTGCGATATATCTGTTTGTGTAGCCTTTGATGACCAATTTCACTATTTCATCTTCACGGGGAGTCAGCTTTGAAAAAATCTTCTCATTAAACATACCTATTTCGTCTGTCGGTATAACAGTGGTTATGATATAGGATATATCATTGCCGTTCATACTCGGAACAAAATTGAGAGAATAGGAATATTCCTTGCCGTCTGAACTTTTATATTTAAGTGTACCGCATACGGCGGATTTGGCACTCAGGGATTTTTTGAAATGTGAGGATTCGGATATGCTTTTTACGCTTATCTTATCCTGACTTATCATTCCTGCAAGCACGGAATTCACGTCAAGCAGAGAAACATTATCCTTATCGGAACAATCCATTACCGCATAACCCATCCAGCAGGACTTCGCAACAGGATTTATAATTTTTTCGACAGAATTTGTTATTTTCAGAAATTCATCATAACTTAAAAAAGTCACATTCAGAATTATTGAGCTTAATCCGTCGTGAAAAAACGGACGCATCATAACATAATGGATATCATCTTCGGATTTTCTATCCGGAAAAATGTCATAATATCTCATAATCCTGTTTTTTTCTATGCACATATTCATCATCGCCTGTGCTTTGAGTGAATATATGTTTTCCTGAAAAAGCATATCAACAAATACACCGTTTTTTATATTCGGAAATATTTTTCTCAGGTTTTCGTCAAACATATCAATTCTGAAATGTCCGTCGGCTTTTGTTGCTATTATCGTATATGAAGGCATATCTTCAATAGCGGTGTTTACATGTCTTACTATATTGTTGCTTATTTCACCGTCAGTAAAATCCTTTACTATCTCGCCCACACATCTCATAATAGGAAAGTTGACAACAACGCTTATTTTCCATATTGTACACTGACCGTTGTATGTATATTCATTTACAAAATCAAAGCTGTCAGACATTTTTCTCAGTTTTTTAAAACCGTCGGCAATTTTTTTTGCCTCATATTCCGTTTTGAAGTCAGCAATATTCATACCTATAATATCCTTGGTATAATTATTGATTTCGAGGTATGTATTGTTTGCAGAAATTAATGTTATGGAACCGTCGTTATTCATAAGATATTTAGAAAAAAAGTAATTTTCCGACGACCATAGCATTTTTACTTTTTCAAGATCGAATTCAGTTTTAAGAATATCGAAGTCTTTTTTCACAGGCAGTTCCTCCATTCGTATTATAGTAATATAAATAACACAAAGTTGTTAGTTAAAGTTATTTTATAATCTTATACGCCAACGATACGCTACTTTTTTAATATAAAAACCCACTATTGATACCATTTTACTATAAATTTTTAAATTTTTTTAAAAATCCCGATTATGTTTATTTTTGACTGCCGCTGTGGTTGAATTATCTTTAAAAAATGTTATAATGATAATATTATACGATAAACGAAATTGAACAGGGGGAATTATAAATGCAAAAGCATAACGGCGAAAAATATTATATTACAACGCCTATTTATTATCCGTCAGGAAATCCGCACATCGGTCACTGCTACACGACGGTTGCCTGTGACTCTATCGCAAGATACAGACGTATGCAGGGATATGATGTAATGTTCCTTACGGGTACTGACGAACACGGTCTTAAAATCGAACAGAAAGCCGCTGAAAAAGGCGTGACTCCAAAAGAGTATGTCGATGAAGTCGTAAAGAAATTCAAAAGCCTTTGGGAATGTATGAACATCAGCTATGACAGATATATCCGCACAACAGACGATTATCACGTTGAATCTGTACAGAAAATCTTTAAAAAGCTGTATGACAAAGGCTATATCTACAAGGGAGAATACAAGGGAAAATACTGTACTCCCTGCGAGAGCTTCTGGACTGAATCCCAGCTTGTTGACGGAAAATGTCCCGACTGCGGCCGTGAAGTAACCGAAGCAAAGGAAGAAGCCTATTTCTTCAAGATGTCGCCATTTGCCGACAGAATAGAAAAGCTCCTTACCGAAACCGACTTTTTACAGCCGAAAACAAGAGCGGTTGAGCTTGTAAATAATTTTATCAAGCCCGGACTTGAAGACCTCTGCGTTTCAAGAACAAGCTTCAAGTGGGGTATCCCCGTTACATTTGACACAAATCATGTTGTGTATGTATGGATTGACGCACTTTCAAACTATATTACCGCACTCGGCTATGACAACGGACACTATAACGATTTCGACAAATTCTGGCCTGCCGATGTTCATATGGTTGCAAAGGATATTATGCGTTTTCACGCTATCATCTGGCCTGCAATGCTTATGGCACTTGACCTGCCTCTGCCGAAGCACCTTGCCGTTCACGGCTGGATTACCTTCAACGGTCAGAAGATGAGCAAATCTCTCGGAAATGTTGTTGACCCGTTTATTCTCAGCGAAAGATACAGTGCCGACGCAATAAGATACCATATTATGAGAGAAATGGCACTCGGTGCTGACAGCTCATTCTCGAATGAAATTATGATTAACCGCATAAATTCCGACCTTGCAAACGGACTGGGCAACCTTGTTTCAAGAACCGTTGCAATGGTTGAAAAGTATTTCGGCGGAACTCTGCCGCAGGAGCGTGAAAGCGGAGAATTTGACGATGACCTTATCGCCTGTGCAACCTCACTGTCAGAAAAGGTTGACTCTTTCCTCGACCGGACGCAGCTCAACAATGCTCTTGCCGAAATATTCAAGGTTGTTTCCCGTGCCAACAAATATATTGACGAAACTACCCCTTGGATTCTTGCAAAGGACGAAAACAAAAAAATCCGTCTTGCAACCGTTCTTTATAATCTTCTTGAAACAATCCGCATTGTATCTTCACTGCTCTCTGCATTTATGCCGACAACAATGCCAAAGGTATGGGAGCAAATCGGAGCAAGTGAAAGTGATGTTTCATACGAAAACTGTGCAACATTCGGCGTTCTGCCAAAGAATATAACGGTTCACAAGGGCGAGGCAATTTTCCCGAGAATTGACGTTGACAAGGAAATTGAGGAACTCAACAAAATTATCGGCTCACAAAAGCCTGCCGAAGCCGAGAAGAAAGAAGAAAAGACCCAACACGAGGGACTTTCACTTATCGGAATAGACGACTTTATGAATGTCGAGCTTCGTGCCGCAAAGATTACAGCCTGTGAGCCAATCAAGAAAGCTAAAAAGCTCCTGAAACTCACTCTTGACGACGGAAACGGTGAAAGAACCGTTGCAAGCGGCATTGCAAAATTCTATACTCCCGATGAGCTTATCGGAAAAACCGTAATTCTCGTTGCAAACCTCAAACCTGCTGTACTGTGCGGAGTTGAGAGTAACGGTATGATACTTGCCGCCGACGACGGCGACGACGGCGTAAAGGTTGTTTTCCTTGACGGCGTAAACCCCGGTGCAAGAATAAGATAAACGGAGTGCCTCCGCTGTCAAATTGCGTTCAAAGTCATTGTTACCGTTAAGTTATTGTCCGCAGGATTAGTTAATGTTATAACTTCACGCATAAACTTAATGTTAAAACCAACCAATCTATATGCAGCAACTAACCGTCACAACAACTCCTCACTCCTAACTCCTCACTCCTAACTATAATAAAATCCCCATAGAGTAAAGCCGAAAAACTAATTTTCCGGATACTCTGTGGGGATTTCTTTATGCTTTCAAGTTCAGATTGTAATGAATATAAAGGCGTTGCTGTCCTTGTCGAGCCATTCAAGTATGGTTTTCATTATATCCTCAGGAACGCCGACACAGCCTGAGGTCGGGGAATTCTTGCAGTGCATAAATATTGCAGAACCGGCATTCGCAACAACAGGGTCGGTATTGTAGTTTATAACGATACCGTACTTGTAAGCGTCAGTTTCCGAAATCATATGTTCGGCACTTTTCCAGTCCTTTTTGTCCGTTCCCTCAACCTTTTGGTTGTAGTATTTTGATTTGGGGTCATCAACCCAGTATGTGTCTTCGGTTATCTTAAACATCGGATAGCTTGTTGACGGCTTTTCGTCAATATAAAAGCCCTCGCCGAGCTGATAAAATCCGAGCGGCGTTTTCTTTGAATTTTCGGTAACAACAAAGTCCGCACCGTTTTCGCCTATGTAACATTTATCGGTCAGCGGCTTGCCGTCACCTGCTATATTCCACCAGTAACCGTTGTCGGCTTGCTGATAACAGTAAACAGTTCCCTTGCTGTCGCTTGTATCTACAACAACAAGATGGTCAAAATTCATATTGTCATAGGAATAACCGTAGTCGGAAATATATTTTGTAAGCTCCTCAGGCTGTGATGAAAGGTTCTCAGGCGGTGTAAGCTGTAATTTCATTGAAGATGACGGCTTGCTTTCCTCTGAGCTTTCTGTTGCTGACGGTTCGTCTTTCTTTGATGTTTCCTGCACCGAATTTTCCTTATTTGGTGGTTGTTCTGTGCTTTCCTGTACAGTGCTTTCAGTCTTGACAGGTTCAATTTTTTTACCGCCATTTATAATGTCAGATGCAAAAACTCCGACAGTCGCCGCTGACACTGCAAACACAGCCGCAAGAGCTATTTCGGTTATAATAAAAGAAGATTTTTTCATAATTTACCTCATTTTTCCGTAATAAAAAAGTCAAACTAACTCTTATAACAATATTATACTTTTATTTTGGTTTTTGTAAATAGATATTAGTGAATTTCTGGCTTTTGACAATAATTATAGATTTTATTTATCAAAAATGCTATTATAAATTACAAGCCTTTACTCTATATGACATAATTGTTATTTGACATTGACGCATAGTGGGAATATGATATATATACATTCGGAAAAGCATACTGTAAAAAGAAAGAAAGGTGAATTTTGTGAATGATGTTTTAGAAATAATCTCGTTTATTATAAGACTCGTAGTTCCGTTTTTTGCTCTGTTAATAATTTTTCTGTGTTTTTCCTCGTTAAGATACGGACGGCGTGAAGAACACGCTTTGATTGTACTTGAAGACGAATACCGAAAAATCCGCTACCCTGTTCTTTTTTGGGAAAATTCAATCGGGCGAAGCCGCAACTCCGACATAAGAATAAATGACCCTGCCGTTTCAAGAGATCACGCCGTGCTTTTAAGGCGTGACGACGGCTGGTTTATTACCGACACAGGTTCAAAAACCGGTGTATATGTAAACGAAAAAAAGACCAGGGGCAGACAGGCTGTATATATTGACGACAAAATAGCACTCGGAACATCTGTGCTTACTCTTAAACGGGCAGACAACTATACTGACATCAGCAGTGATTCAAGAATTAAAATCAAAAAGAAAAAAGACAAAACCGTTTCCTGTACGCTTATACTTACGCTTATCAATGTTTTTATGGGTCTTATGAGTGCCGAAGCAATAATCAATATGGGCAGTATAGACGTACTCTACCCTGTTTTGATATTTACTGTAATTATGTGGGGATTTTATTTTATTTCAAAATCAAGACTCAAACGCCGCAATTTTGAGCTTGAATCCCTTGCACTTCTGCTTTCGGGAACAGGAATTGTACTCAATGCCTCTCACGACCTCAAACAGTCGTTTGTACAGGTTACGGCAATGCTTCTGGGAATATGCGTATTCTGTTTTCTGATATGGTTTATCGAAATTCCCGACAGGGTTATGAAGTGGCGGATTATTATTTCAATTCTTGCGATAGGGCTTCTTGCGATGACTGTTGTACTCGGAAAGGTTCAGAACGGTGCAAAGAACTGGATTATTATAGGGCCAATATCCGTTCAACCATCGGAATTTGCAAAAATCGCATATATTTTTGTCGGTGCGTCAACGCTTGACCAGCTGCAGACAAAAAAGAACCTCGGCGAATTTATCATTGTAACGGGACTTTGCATAGGACTTCTGTTCTTTATGAGTGACTTCGGAACGGCAATAATATTCTTTGTAACATTTCTGATTATTGCCTTTATGCGTTCAGGCGACATAAAAACCGTAATACTCGCCATAACAGCCGCAATTCTCGGAGTCATAATAATTCTGTACTTCAAGCCGTATATCGCAGACCGTTTTGAAGCGTGGGGACACGTCTGGGACTATGCACAGACATCAGGCTATCAGCAGGTAAACACATTTATATATTCGGCAAGCGGCGGTCTGTTCGGAGTAGGACTTTCAAAAGGCTTTCTGCAATATGTTTTTGCGTCCGAAAGTGATGTTGTATTCGGTCTTGCGTGTGAGGAAATGGGCTGTCTTATGGCAATACTCCTTGCGTGCGTAATCGGCGGATTTATGATTTATGCAAGAGCCGTAACAACACGCAGCCGCTCGACATTTTACTCTATTGCAGCCTGTTCTGCTGCAGGACTTCTGGTATTTCAGGCGTCACTCAACATATTCGGTGTTACGGATATTCTTCCGCTGACAGGCGTTACACTTCCGTTTGTAAGCTACGGCGGTTCAAGTATGGTTTCGTGCTGGGGACTGCTGGCGTTTATAAAAGCCGCAGATGAACGCACCTATTCACACAGACGACTGAAACCAAGAAAAGAAAAAACTAAAACCTCCGTCAAAAAGCGGGAATATCAGGACATAAGTTCACACTCTGACGAAGGTTATGTGGAAATATAGTCAGGAGGTGTAAGCATTGAAAAAAAACCGTACACGCTCGATAATGGTACTTATTATGACTCTCGCTTTTTTTGCGGGACTGGCATATTTTACGGCAAATCTTGCGGTACATTCTGCCGAATGGTCATCAATGCCGCAGAACAGCCATCTTTCCGACAGCAACGGACTTGAAAACGCAGGAAAAATATACGATATAAACGGTGTCATACTTGCACAGAGTGTTGACGGCAAGCGTGTGTATAACGAAGATGAAGAAATACGCAAAGCCTGTCTGCACGTTGTCGGCGACGATACAATAAACATCTCAACGGCAATACAGACAACCTACCGTTCGGAGCTTTCAGGATATAATTTTATATTCGGGCTTGGACTGCCGTCATCAATATCAAGCGGTCGGGATATAACCCTCACTATTGACAGCAATATTCAGAAAGCCGCTTATGAGGCACTCGGCTCAAGCAAGGGTGCCATTGTTATATACAACTACAAAACAGGCGAAATTGTCTGTATGGTCAGCACTCCGACCTACGACCCGCAGAACAAGCCGTCTGACATTGATACCAATGATGAATATGAGGGTGCATATATAAACCGTGCAGTTTCAGCGTCCTACACCCCTGGTTCAACCTTCAAGCTTGTAACCGCCGCCGCTGCCCTTGAAAATATGGATAATGTTGAGGACAGAACCTATTACTGTTCGGGAAGCGACACCATCGGCGGCAAGGAAGTAACCTGTTATCAGATAAGCGGAGAGGTCGATTTTAAAAACGCCCTTGCTCAGTCCTGTAACTGCTATTTTGCACAGCTTGCACTTGACCTCGGCAAAGACAAAATGACAAAGCAAGCCGAAAAAATGGGCTTTAACTCCTCAATAAAATTCGATAACATAGAAACTGTTGACAGCACATACAATGTATCAGACGCAGATGACAACGACCTTGCGTGGTCGGGTGTCGGACAGTACACCGTACTTGAAACACCTATGAATATGGCTGTGATTTCTGCCGCAATTGCAAACGGCGGTACACCTGTTATGCCCCATATAGTAAAGAACATATCACTTCCGTTCGGTATGAAATCGGCAGACAAATCGTCGTCAACCGGCTCACAGATGATGAGCGAAATCACCGCAAAAAAACTTTATGATATGATGGACTATACGGTTGAATCAAACTACGGAAAATCATATTTTTCAGAAAAGCTTGATATTTGTGCAAAAACCGGTACGGCAGAGGTCGGCAACGGCAAGGGTGCTCACGCATGGGTAACAGGCTTTGCAAAGGACGAGGACTGTCCGCTGGCTTTTTCGGTTATTGTCGAAAACGGCGATTCGGGCTATTCTGTGGCAATTCCTACTGCAACTGCTGTACTTAATGCCGCCGCAGACGCTTTACGAAACAACGGATAAAAGCTGATTTTCGACACAATGGGGCTTGATTTCACATAATATATGTGCTATAATTTGAATTAAAAGAACGATTTGGAAATCTTTTCGGACAGGCGGTGAAAAAAATGGATAACAATGAACTTCTTATTGCTTTAAAAGGTATTGTCAAAGATGCGGTACAGGAGGAAATTTCTCCTGTAAAGGCAAGCATATCTCAGTTACAGTCAGATGTAAACGAAATCAAAGACAGACTTGACGTTGTTGAAACCCGACTTGACAATATGGACAAGCGTTTTGATATCATCGAAGAACGTCTTGATAAAGTCGAAACCAGACTTGACAATATGGACAAACGTTTTGATGTCATTGAAGAACGTCTTGATAAAGTCGAAACAAGACTTGACAATATGGACAAACGTTTTGATGTCATTGAAGAACGTCTTGATAAAGTCGAAACCCGACTTGACAATATGGATAAACGTTTTGATGTCATTGAACAGCGTCTTGATAAAGTCGAAACCCGTCTTGACAATATGGACAAGCGTTTTGATATCATCGAAGAACGTCTTGAAGTTGTTGAGGAAAATATTGAGATTGTCAAAACTGCCACAAATGAACTTATTGAATGGACAGAAAAAGCCGCCGTCAGTGTTCATATTCCGTTTATGGAACCAAACAATGCCTGATATACATTCATAATAATAAACCTCCGTACAAAACTTTTTATGTTCTGTACGGAGGTTTGTTTTATTTTGTAAATTCCACAAGGATATTTCCGTTAGAGGTGTATGCCTCTATTTTTTTGTTTGAGGTTTTGTTTTTATTATTATAGATTGCAAGCGAATCATTTCCGTTAGAGGTTGATGAAGAAATATTGTAATTATCAGGATCACCTGTAATATTTCCCAATATCGAACCGTTAGATGTCTGTAAAATGATATTATCAGAAGATATATTACTTATGTCTATTGAGCCGTTTGATGTGCCGAGCGATATATTATCGGCGGTTATTTTATCAGCAGTCACCGAACCGTTAACTGTATTTCCGACAAAAGTATCTGATACTATATTTGAAAACTGTATCTTGCCGTTTGATGTATAAAACTCTGCTTTGTTTACATATATATTTTCAGCAGTTATTTTGCCGTTTGAGGTGTCAATCTTAATATTTATGCCAGTGCTGTTTTCGGGAAGCTCAATAACTGTTTTCAGACCGTGTTTTTTATATCCGTGAAAAAAGCCTTTTGTATATTGCTTTATGCCGTAATCCCAGAAATTATCATAAAGCTTTATTTCTTTGTCCTGAGTAAGCTCAGACACCGTAGGACAGCAATCCGTTGTGTAGTATGTAACGTGAATTTTATCATCACTGCTTTTTTTGACTAAAATCTCGGAATTATACTGATTTACAGAAACAGACTTTATGTCCTGAACATCATAGGATTCTGATACCTGCTGAGGCTCGCCGCAAAGGTCAAGTGCTTTTGCGTTAAAATTCACCGTCATCATTGCAATAGCCATACATATTGCACCCAACGCACAGACTATTCCCGATATGATAAATATTTTGTTTTTGTATTTAGTCATTTTTAACACCTCCGTAAACAGATATGTATTTTTTGAATGTGGCTTTTACAATCCTGAAATAAAGTTTTCCGAAAGCTATGGAGCCATACATTGCAAATACTCCGATTGCCACTGCAAAAAAACCTGCACCAAGCTGAAAAAGTCCTGCCGAAAAGTTTTGCACGAAAATCCAGAAACTGCTTATGAAAAATCCTGCTCCGCTGATAATCAATGCACCCGACGCAATAATAAACGAAAGCGAAACAACTCCAAGCACCGCTATCATAAGAATTACAAACGGTATAAGAAGCGAAAATCCGATTATCGCACCGACACTATGTGACTTTTTGCCATTATTATGCTTTGAATCATTATCGGAATAATCTTCAAACACACTTTGTGCAACCTGTTCGGGAGAACCGAGTTCGGAAACAGCCTGTTCTTCCGTTTTGCCCTCGTCAATTTTATCGTTTATTATCTCCGCATAATATTCAACTATTTTTTCCCGTTCATTTTTCGTGATTTTTGAAAGATGAGCTTTAAGCCCGCTTAAAAATTCATTCTGCGTCATTATCGTTACCCTCCGCAATAAATTCATAAATTTTAATCATACTTTTCCATTCTTTAAGGAAATCGGCTATTTTTTTTCTGCCCTTGTCGGTAATCGAATAGTATTTTCTCAGCCTGCCGTTATATTCCTTTGAATATTGTGTAAGACAGTCGGCGGCAAGCAGTCTTTTCAGAATAGGATATAATGTTGATTCTGAAATTTCAATATGAGGAGATATATCGCTGATAATCTGGTATCCGTAGCTGTCACCGTTTGCAAGAGCTTTAAGCACACACACTTCAATCATACCTCTTTTTAATTGTACATCCATTTTATCCCTCCCTACGCATTATATTATACATCGCATAGTATCATATATCAAGAGGTATTTAGAAATTATTTAAAAAAACAGACCGACAAAATTTTCTGCCAATCTGTTTTAATGATACGCCTTTTATATATATTCGCTGTCCTCTTTGCATTCACCGTACGCTTCAACAAAATTTTCTTTATCGGGATTATTGTTGGAAGCTGAACCCGAATTATTCGTTTTGCTGTTGCGTATTTTGTATGCCGTTGAAATTGCCGATACCGCCGTTGATATAAGTCCGATAAGGACTATTATATGTCCTATAATTTTCAGTACTTCATTTATAAGCTGCAGTGTTTCCTGTGCTTTTTTAGTTTTGTTTTCCATAAAACTGTCCCCCGTTCTTTATTTTTTTATATTATCACATACAAAAGAGTAAGATGTCAATATATGTATCGTATTCAAAAGAATTTTCGCATAAATTTTTAAATAATTTTTCTTAAAAACTGTTGTAATTTATGTGCAATTAAGATATAATTAGTTATACTTGATTAAAACTATTGTAAATATTGCTTTTAATTTAATCAAATATATATATTTACAAGGGGGAAACCACCAATGAAACAGTATAATTCAAAAAACATTCTCAATATCGCAATCGCAGGTCACAGCGGTTCGGGAAAAACCTCTCTTGCCGAAGCTATGATATACCTCTGCGGCGGTTCGGAAAGACTCGGAAAAGTAAGTGACGGAAATACCGTATGCGACTTTGACGCAGAAGAAATCAAACGCAAAACATCGGTTCAGGCTTGTGTTGCACCGATAGAGTGGAAAAATAAAAAAATCAACCTGATTGACGCTCCCGGTCTTTTTGACTTTGAGGGCGGATTATACGAGGCTGCAAGAGCCGCTGATACCGTACTTATCACTGTTTCGGGAAAAGACGGCGTATGCGTAGGAACCGAAAAAGCTGTTAAAGCCGCTGACAAACGAGGACTCACGAAAGTATTTTTCGTAAACGGCTTGTGCGACGAAAGTGCAAGATTCTACCGTGTTTTTGAAAACCTCAAAGCGTCATTCGGTCCGAGCGTCTGCCCTGTTGTCGTTCCTTACATAGTTGACGGACAGGCAGATTGTTATGTAAATCTACTTGAATATAAAGCATACAAATATGTAAACGGCAAAATTACAACCGTTCCTATTCCTGATATGGGCGACAGACTTGAAGGTCTGAGAACGGCTATTTGTGAGGCTGTTGCCGAAACAAGCGATGAGATGTTTGAAAAATATTTCTCAGGCGAAGAATTCACCCCTGAAGAAATAATTGTCGGTGTAAGTCAGGGCGTTAAGAACGGTACTATCAGTCCTGTATTCTGCGGCGACGCACTTCTGACATACGGAATTGAACAGCTTTTGAACGGTCTTGTATGGCTTGCTCCGAGTGCCGCTGACAAAGCTGCCGAACTTGCCGTTGATACAGACGGAAACCCTGTTGAACTCAGCGTAAACGACGACGCTCAGCCAGCCGCAATAGTTTTCAGGACAATAGCCGACCCGTTTGTCGGAAAGCTGTCATATTTCAAGGTTATTTCGGGCAAAATTGCCGCTGATACACAGCTTGTAAATATGCGTACAGGAAATTCCGAAAAAATCTCAAAGGTTATGACAATAAAGGGCAAAAAACTTGAAGACGCTGCATATATCGGTGCAGGTGACATCGGTGCAGTTGCAAAGCTCTCATCGGCAAGCACAGGAGATACACTTTGTTCTCCGGCAAGAAAGGTAATTCTTGACGGAATAGATTATCCTGCTCCGTCGCTGTCAATGGCGGTTTATCCAAAGACAAAGGGCGACGAAGAAAAGGTTGCACAGGGCATAATGAAACTCAGCGAAGAAGACCCGACAATCAAGTTTGAAACAAATACGGAAACTCATCAGATGATTGTCAGCGGTATGGGCGAACAGCACCTTGATGTTGTCGTTTCAAAGATGAAATCAAAATACGGCGTTGATGTCGTTCTTGAAAAGCCAAAGGTTGCATACCGTGAAACAATCCGCAAGTCCGTAAAGGTTCAGGGACGCTACAAAAAACAGACAGGCGGTCATGGACAATTCGGTGATGTATGGATCGAATTTTCTCCTTGCGACTGCGACGATATGATATTTGAAGAAAGAGTTGTCGGCGGTTCTGTTCCAAAGGGATTTTTCCCGGCTGTTGAAAAGGGATTGCGTGACTGTATTGCAAAAGGTCCGCTTGCCGGATACCCTGTTGTCGGCTTGAAAGCAACACTGTATGACGGTTCATATCACCCTGTTGATTCCTCTGAAATGTCATTCAAGACTGCCGCATCACTGGCTTATAAGTCAGGTATGCCACAGGCAAATCCTGTTCTGCTTGAACCTGTCGGAGTATTACAGGCAACAATACCTGATGCAAATATGGGCGACATTATGGGCGAAGTCACAAAACGCCGTGGTCGTGTACTCGGAATGACTCCGTCAGATGACGGTATGCAGACGGTAGAGGCAGAAGTTCCACAGGCTGAAATGAACGATTTTTCAACATTTATAAGACAGTCAACACAGGGACGTGGATATTTCACCTTTAAGTTTGAGCGTTACGAGGAAGCACCGTCAAACGTTGCACAAAAAGTAATTGCCGAAAACGAAAAATAATTTCAACTCAATTTCATAGAATCTTCCATTAAAAAAGGTTCGTGGCTACTCAAAACCACGAACCTTTTTTATTTCGGATATATGTCAATGTTGCTGAAGCTTATATTCTACTTTGACCATTTTATATACTTCAACGATAGCTTCTTCTTCGTAGTCATAATAATGGTACAAACTGCTGCCTCTTTCACCATTGTGGTATGTTGCCCAACGTTTAGCCTCCTGATCATAAAAATACCCTATGGCATACGATCCACAAGAGCTTGAATTTAAAAAAACGGGTACAGATTGCAATTTTGATTGGATTATTTTAATCTTTTCAAGCGGGTTCTCATGTGCCTCTACTTCTTCACAAACCGAATTATATAA
Organism: Acutalibacteraceae bacterium; assembly: GCA_051880775.1. Lineage (GTDB taxonomy): Bacteria > Bacillota > Clostridia > Oscillospirales > Acutalibacteraceae > UBA1213. The sequence continues at coordinate 2,435 of JBJEOP010000110.1, read as the reverse complement.
ATACTCTATGACATCAACTTCGTTCTTTGATTCATGAGTAATAAAATTATATTCACCGCAAACATAAGATTTCCACAGATTGTCATTCTTATCAAAATAATAACCCATGCCCGTACCCTCAGTTTTGTACTCATTAAGATATATTTTAACACTACCGATTTTTTTACTGAGCTTTTTTATCTCAGCAATTAACTTTTCTTTCTTTCTATCCATATATATATCACCTTTTATATTAAGAAATTTCTGCCAACAGGCGTATTTTTTAAATTCGAATATATGTCAATGGTGCTGAAGCTTATATTCTACGCTGACCATTTTATATACTTCAACGATTGCTTCTTCTTCGCTGTTGTGATAAAAGTATGAACTGCTACCTCTTTCATTATTGTGGTATGTTGCCCAACGTTTAGCCTTCTGATCATACAAATACCCTATAGCATACGATCCACAAGACTGGGCATTTAAAAAAACGGGTACAGATTGCAATTTTGGTTCAATTTTTTTGATCTTTTCAAGTGGATTTTCATGTGCCTCTACTTCTTCACAAACCGAATCATACAAACGCTCTATTACATCTATCTCATTTTGAGATTTTTTGGTAATAAAATTAAACTGACCAAATACATAAGATTTCCACAGCTGGTCATTCTTATCAAAATAATAGCCCATTCCCGTACCCTTAATTTTGTACTTGTTAAGGTATATTTTAACACTACCAATTTTTTTACTGAGCTTTTTTATCTCAGCAATTAACTTTTCTTTCTCTCTGTCCATATATATCACCTTTTATTATATTAAGAAATTTCTGCCAACAGGCGTATTTTTTAAATTCGGATATATGTCAATGTTGCTGAAGCTTATATTCTACTTTGACCATTTTATATACTTCAACGATAGCTTCTTCTTCGTAGTCATAATAATGGTACAAACTGCTGCCTCTTTCACCATTGTGGTATGTTGCCCAACGTTTAGCCTCCTGATCATAAAAATACCCTATGGCATACGATCCACAAGAGCTTGAATTTAAAAAAACGGGTACAGATTGCAATTTTGATTGGATTATTTTAATCTTTTCAAGCGGGTTCTCATGTGCCTCTACTTCTTCACAAACCGAATTATATAAATACTCTATGACATCAACTTCGTTCTTTGATTCATGAGTAATAAAATTATATTCACCGCAAACATAAGATTTCCACAGATTGTCATTCTTATCAAAATAATAACCCATGCCCGTACCCTCAGTTTTGTACTCATTAAGATATATTTTAACACTACCGATTTTTTTACTGAGCTTTTTTATCTCAGCAATTAACTTTTCTTTCTTTCTATCCATATATATATCACCTTTTATATTAAGAAATTTCTGCCAACAGGCGTATTTTACATTGTTGGCAGAAATCTATTGTTTTATAATTCAGATTTACAATCAACCGATATGTTCAAAGCGTGGAATCATTTTTCCGTCCTTTTCAACCATCTGATAGAACATTGTCGCCGGTCTTGCCCAGACTTTACCCTCGCCGAAAAGTTCTTTGTAAATTACAATATCTTCCATTGTTTCGCTGTTCTTTGCAAGACAGATAAATTCATATTCTCCGCCCTTGAAATGACGGTATTTTCCGGGAGTACCCCACGGAACAAGTCCTGGCTGTTCATCAGCTTTATTTTCAACAGGCTTTTCATCATTGGACGGTACAGCGGCGTTCTGTTCTGTCGGTATATCAAGTGTCGGTGCCTCACCGTTTGTAAGAACAAGAACTCTTGTGCCGTATGCAGGAATATCAATATTTACATAGTTGTTGTTGACATCAAATGCTTTGTTGTCGTTGAATACATCATAAAGCTTTGAACCGCCGTCAGTGTTAAAGCCGATGTTAAAATCGGAATTTGTAAGGTTGAGTGCTATATAAACGGTCTGTTCCTCAAATTTACGCTTAAAGACAAGCTGTTCATTTCTTATGATGACATTGTCAAAACTGCCGTATTTGAGAGCCTTGAACTGCTTTCTGACAGCACCGAGTCTGCATATATGGCGGTAAAGCTCGTTGTCCTGAATGTCGGAAACATCAACGCACGGACGAAGCGGAGCATCATGATCAACATTGTTCTTTTCGCCCTTTATGCCCCACTCACTGCCGTAATAAACCGACGGAACACCGGGCATAAAATATACTGTCGAATAAACATTTTTAAGCATATTGTTATCTCTTACGGTGCTTGCAACACGGTTTACATCGTGGTTGTCAACAAAGTTGTATGAATAAACATTTTTATAGATACCGCCGTTGCCGAACTGACGGTTGAGCGAATGTGCAATTTCAAAATAGTTGCGGTCATTGTGTGATGAATAAATACCCTTGTAGCACTCGTAGTTTGTGACGGAATCAAGTGTTTCAGGATTTGCAAGGCGGTTGTAGTCGCCGTGTATAATT
>JBJEOP010000109.1:0-39672 GCA_051880775.1 Acutalibacteraceae bacterium | reverse complement strand
ATGTCTCGAATTGGAAGAAAACCCATAAATATTCCCGCTGGCGTCGAGGTTAAAATCGACGGCAACGCTATCACAGTAAAGGGTCCTAAGGGTACACTCACAAAGAACTTTCATCCTAATATGACAGTTAAGGTTGAGAATAACGAAATTCTTGTTACACGTCCTAACGACGAAAAGGAAAACCGTGCACTTCACGGTCTTACACGTTCAAACATCAACAATATGGTTGAGGGCGTAACAAACGGTTTCAAAAAGGAACTTGATGTAAACGGTGTTGGTTACCGTGTACAGAAGCAGGGCAAGAATCTTGTAATGAACCTTGGTTATTCACATCAGGTTATCGTTTCTGATACAGACGATATTACTATCGAATCACCAAACCCGAACAAGATTATCATCAACGGCATTGACAAGCAGAAGGTTGGTCAGTTTGCCGCAGAAGTAAGAGAAAAACGTCCGCCGGAGCCATATAAGGGCAAGGGTATTAAGTACGTTGACGAAGTTATCCGCCGCAAGGAAGGTAAAGCCGGTAAGGGCGGCAAGAAGTAATTAAGGAGTGAATAAACCATGGTGAAAAAGCCTGATACAAATAAGGCAAGACTTAATCGCCACAAGAGAGTTCGTGGTAAGATTAACGGTACACAAGAGTGTCCTCGCCTTAATGTTTTCCGCTCCACTAACAACATCTACGCTCAGTTGATAGATGATGTAAAGGGTGTTACTCTTTGCTCAGCCTCAACACTGGACAAGGAAATAGATTGTTATGGCGGAAACAAGGACGCTGCACGCAAGGTTGGCGAGCTTATCGCAAAGAGAGCTGCCGACAAAGGCATTACTGATGTCGTATTCGACAGAGGTGGCTATATATTCCACGGCCGTGTCAAGGAACTGGCCGAAGGCGCTCGTGAGGGCGGTCTCAAGTTCTAAGTAAGGAGGAGTAACTTTGGCTAAAATTGACGGATCTACTTTAGATTTGAAGGAACACGTTGTTGCAATCAACCGTGTATCCAAAACAGTAAAAGGCGGCCGTATCTTTAAGTTTGCAGCTCTTGTTGTTGTCGGCGACGGCAACGGAACAGTAGGCTTCGGTATCGGTAAAGCCGGCGAAGTTCCGGATGCAATCCGCAAGGGCATCGAGGACGCTAAGAAAAACCTTAAAAAGATTTCTCTTAAAGGTACAACAATTCCTCACGAGGTAACAGGTATTTACGGTGCAGGCAAGGTTCTTATGAAACCGGCTGCTCCCGGTACCGGCGTTATCGCAGGCGGTCCTGTTCGTGCCGTTATTGAGGCAGTAGGAATTAAGGACATCAGAACAAAGGCTCTTCGTTCAAACAATCCTTGCAATGTTGTAAGAGCAACACTTGCAGGTCTTGAAAGCCTTCGTACAGCAGAAGAAGTTGCGGCTGTCCGTGGCAAAACTGCTAAGGAAATATTATAATTCGGGAGGAAGCAAGAATGGCACAGCTTAAAATTACTCTTAAAAAGAGCTTAATTGGAAGACCAAAGGACCAGATTGCTACCGCCCAGTCACTCGGACTTACAAAGCCGGGCAACACAACAGTTCAGCCCGACAATGTACAGACACAGGGTAAGGTGGCAAAAATCAGCCATCTCATCGAGGTAAGCGAAGCGTAAGCAAGGAGGTGCGAGAATAATGAATTTGCACGAACTTTCACCGGCTGAGGGTGCTACAAAGGCATCTAAAAGAATCGGTAGAGGACATGGCTCGGGTCAGGGCAAAACAGCCGGCAAGGGTCACAAGGGTCAGAAGGCTCGTTCGGGCGGAAGCATCCGTCCCGGATTTGAAGGCGGTCAGATGCCGCTTCAAAGACGTATTCCGAAGAGAGGCTTTAACAACATATTTGCAAAGAACATTGTTGCAATAAATGTTTCTGCTCTCGAAGTATTTGACAATGACGCTGAGGTAACGGCTCAGGCTCTTATCGAAAAAGGCATTGTTAAGAAAGAATACGACGGTATAAAAATTCTTGGCAACGGAACTCTTACAAAGAAGCTCAATGTTAAGGTTGCAGCTTATTCAGAGTCAGCAAAGCAGAAGATAGAGGCTGCGGGAGGAAAGGCAGAGGTGATTTGATTTGTTTAAAACAATCGCTAATGCATGGAAAATCCCTGACCTCAGAAAGAAAATGCTTTTTACAATCTTCGTAGTTTTTGTATTCAGAGTAGGTTCGGTTATTCCGGTTCCGTTCCTGAATGTAGAAGCTTTGAAGACACTTGTAGCCGGTTGGAATGAAGGCGGTACAAACCTTCTTTCCTATATGGATACATTTTCGGGCGGTGCGTTCTCGAACGCAACCCTGTTCGCAATGTCGGTAACCCCGTACATCAACTCTTCAATTATTATGCAGCTCCTTACAGTAGCGATTCCGCCGCTCGAAAGACTTGCAAAAGAGGGTACGGAGGGCAGAAAGAAAATTGCTACCATTACAAGATATGTAACAGTCCTGCTTGGTATTGTTCAGGGCAGTGCATACTATATCTATCTTCTCAGATCGGGAATCGTTGATTACACCGGCTGGAACTTCTCGGGCATATTTGCAGCACTTGTAATTATACTTACATTTACAGCAGGTACAGCTCTTATGATGTGGCTCGGTGAGCAGATCAACCAGAACGGTCTCGGAAACGGTATCTCAATTCTTCTCTTTGTCGGCATTATCGCAAGACTGCCTGTAACACTCGGCAAACTGTGGGCTTTCTTTGACCTCGGTCTTAAAGGACAAACACAGTATATTATCTATACAATCCTGTTCGTAGTACTCTTCCTTGCAATTATCTGGGTAATAGTATTTATGAACGATGCTGAACGCCGCATTCCCGTACAGTACGCAAAGCGTGTTGTCGGCAGAAAAATGTACGGCGGACAGAATACACACCTTCCTATCAAGGTAGGTCTTTCAGGTGTAATGCCAATCATCTTTGCAAGCTCAATCCTTTCAATTCCGTCAACTATCCTCCTCTTTATCGGCGAGGATACTCCGACAGGCTTCTGGAAAGGCTTCTTTGATGCTTTTGATATGGGTGGCTGGATTTACACAGTTCTCTATTTCGTATTGATCATAGGTTTTGCATATTTCTATGTTACTATTCAGTACAATCCGGTAGAAATGTCAAATAACCTTCGTCAGAACAACGGTACGATTCCGGGTATTCGTCCCGGTAAGCCTACCGCAGATTTTATCGCAAAGATCCTGTCAAAGATAACACTTATAGGTGCACTCTTCCTCGCATTGATCGCAATCCTGCCGCTTCTGTTCTCAGATTTCACAGGTATGCGTGGTCTTATGATGGGTGGTACATCAATTATCATCCTTGTAGGTGTTGCACTCGAAACAATGAAGCAGCTTGAATCTCAGATGATGATGCGTCATTATAAGGGATTTCTTGACTGATAAATTCTGAAAAGGAGTAATATCTTATGAAAATTATATTACTTGGAGCCCCGGGTGCCGGCAAAGGCACACAGGCTGAGGTTATTTGTGATCGTTTACAGATTCCTACAATTTCAACCGGAAATATTATTCGTGAAGCGCTGAAAACCGGTACAGAGATGGGTCTCAAAGCAAAATCATTTATGGACGCAGGTCAGCTCGTTCCTGATGATGTCGTAATCGGCATTATCAAGGAAAGACTTGCAAAGGATGACTGCCAGAACGGCTTTATCCTTGACGGTTTCCCGAGAACCATTCCTCAGGCCGAGGCTCTGGACAATATGGGTGTTGTAATCGACAAGGTTATCGACATCGAAGTAAAAGATGAAACAATCATCAACAGAATGTCCGGACGCCGTGTCTGCGAAAAATGTGGAGCAAGCTACCATCTTGAACACAAGAAGCCGTCAGTTGACGGAGTTTGCGACAAGTGTGCAGGCGCCCTTGTTCAGCGTAAGGATGACCATCCTGATACAGTTAAGGCTCGTCTTGAAGTGTATCACAAGGAAACCGAACCTCTTAAAGATTATTACAGCAAGCAGGGTAAGCTTGCAATAGTTGAAGGACAGAGTGAGATTGAGGAAACAACCAATCTTATCCTTGCCGCATTAGAGGCTTAATGTATGGTAATCCTGAAAACAGCCCGTGAACTCAAAGCTATGCGAAACGCGGGCATAATTTCTTCAAGAGCCTTGCGTGAAGCAGGCAAAGCTGTTGAACCGGGCGTTTCAACACTCGAAATTGATACAATAGTCCGTAAATATATCGAGAAACAGGGGGCAACCCCTTCCTTTCTCGGATATGGCGGATTTCCTGCAAGTGCATGTATTTCAGTAAATAATGTAGTCATCCATGGCATACCAAGTAAGAATACAATTCTTAAACGAGGCGATATTGTCAGTATTGATGTCGGAGCGTATTTTGAGGGCTATCACGGCGACAACGCATGGACGTTTGCCTGCGGAGAGGTTTCAGAGGAAGCTCAGGCACTTATGAATGCAACAAAGGAAAGCCTTTTTGAAGGTATCAGACAGGCAAAACCAAATGCAAGAATAGGCGATATTGGCAGTGCGGTTCAAAGGTATGTCGAGGCACGCAGTTACTCGGTGGTACGAGATTTCGTCGGTCACGGAGTAGGTGCGAAGCTGCATGAAGATCCAAGCGTACCAAATTACGGCACACCCGGACACGGTGTGCGACTGTTACCGGGCATGGTAATCGCCATTGAGCCAATGATCAATCAGGGTAGTGCAAAGGTTAAAACTCTGGGCGACGGTTGGACAACAGTAACCGCCGACGGAAAGCTGTCTGCTCACTTTGAACATACAGTTGCAATAACTCCGGACGGGCCGGTTATTATGACCTTGCCGGACTGAGGTGGATTATGCAGTTCGTAAAAGGTATGGTTGTCAGGTCAAAGGCAGGTCACGATAAAGGCAGCTTTTTTGTGGTTTTAAAGGTCGAAAACGATATTGCCTGCATTATCGACGGCAAAAGTCGTACTGCGACAAAACCAAAAAAGAAAAAGCTGATACACCTTTCTCCGACCTCTACTGTTCTTGATGAACAGTCAATGGAAACTGACAGTGAAATTCTAAAAACACTTTCAACTTTTAACAGAAAAGTGCAGTCTTTCATGTAAGGGGGTTATTAAATTGTCAAAACAGGATGTAATTGAGGTAGAAGGTACAGTCAAAGAAGCTCTTCCTAACGCTCAATTCAAGGTAGAACTTCAGAACGGACATATTATTCTTGCTCACATTTCCGGAAAGCTCAGAATGAACTTCATTCGTATTCTTCCGGGTGACAAGGTTACAGTAGAAATGTCACCGTACGATCTTACAAAGGGTCGTATAACATGGCGTAGTAAAGAATGACCATTTTAATATGGTTTGCCTAACGAAAGGAATGATAACACAATGAAAGTCAGACCTTCAGTAAAGAAAATTTGCGAAAAATGTAAGGTTATTAAGCGTAAGGGTAAAGTAATGGTTATCTGTGAAAACCCGAAGCATAAACAGCGTCAGGGCTAATGGCGTCATATCAATAATGGAGGTGCTAACAGAATGGCACGTATTTCAGGTGTAGATTTACCGAGAGATAAAAGAGTCGAAATCGGCTTAACTTATATTTACGGTATCGGCCGTAAAACTTCTAACGATATTCTTGCAGCAACAGGTGTTAATCCTGATACCCGTGTAAGAGATCTTACAGAAGACGATATTGCAAAGCTCAGAGAATATATCGACCACAACTGCCGTGTTGAAGGTGATCTCAGAAGAGATATTGCTTTCGATATCAAAAGACTTATTGAAATCGGCTGTTACAGAGGCATTCGTCACCGCAAGGGTCTTCCGGTAAGAGGCCAGCGTTCAAAGACTAATGCCCGTACAAGAAAAGGTCCCAGAAAGACTATGGCTAACAAGAAGAAATAATCAGGGAGGAATTAACTGATGGCAGTTCAGAAGGGTGCTAAGAAGACTACTGTCCGCAGACGCCGTGAACGCAAAAACGTTGAAAAGGGTTCTGCTCACATTCAGTCAACTTTCAACAATACAATCGTAACAATATCTGACGTTCAGGGAAATGCAATTTCCTGGGCAAGTGCAGGCGAACTTGGCTTCAGAGGTTCAAGAAAATCAACTCCGTTTGCTGCTCAGTCAGCTGCCGAAACAGCTGCTAAGGCTGCTATGGAGCACGGTATGAAGAGCGTTGAAGTTTATGTTAAGGGTCCCGGTGCGGGACGTGAAGCTGCAATCCGTGCACTTCAGTCAGCAGGTCTTGAGGTAAGTATGATTAAAGACGTTACCCCGATTCCACACAATGGTTGTCGTCCTCCAAAGAGAAGACGTGTATAAAATATCAGGAGGTGCAGGTTTAAATGGCAGTAAACAGAGATCCGATTCTTAAAAGATGCAGATATCTTGGAATCAGCCCGGCAGTAGTCGGAATTTCAAAATCTTCAAACAGAAATCCTAACGCTAACAGCAGAAAGAAAGTTTCTGAATACGGTATGCAGCTCAAAGAAAAACAGAAACTTAAATTCATCTACGGCGTACTTGAAAAACCTTTCTTCCACTATTTTGAAATTGCTTCAAAGATGGAAGGTCAGGCAGGTAACAACCTTATTACAATTCTTGAATCAAGACTTGATAATATCGCTTTCAGAATGGGACTTGCTCTTACAAGACGTGAAGCAAGACAGCTTGTTACTCACGGTCATTTCCTTGTAAACGGCAAGAAGGTTGATATCCCGTCATACAGAGTTAAAGTAGGCGATGTAATCTCTCTCAGAGATAAGAGCAAGAGCAGTGCAAAATTCAAGGACATTGTTGAACAGACAAACGGCAGAGTAACTCCTCTGTGGCTTGAAGTCAACAAGGAACAGTTCTCAGCTAAGATAGTTCGTATGCCGGCTATCGAAGATGTTGACTACGAAGTTGCACCGCACCTTATCGTTGAGTTGTACTCCAAGTAATCCATTCGTTGTTTATCGGTTACACATCAGGGCGGCTTTTTGCCGCCTAATGTTAAGGAGGTTAGCTGATGATTGAGATTCAAAAGCCAAGAATAGAAACCACCGAATTATCGGAAGACGGTAAATTTGGCAGATTCGTTGTTGAACCTTTGGAGCGTGGTTTCGGCAACACTCTCGGAAACAGTCTTCGCAGAGTGCTGTTGTCATCGCTTGAAGGTGTTGCGGTTACATCAATCAAGATTGATGGAGTTCTGCATGAATTTTCAACGATTCCGGGAGTTAAGGAAGACGTTACTGCGATTGTCCTTAATATGAAGGGTCTTATCGCAAAGCTTCACTGCAACGGTCCTAAAACCGTTGAAATCAATGCCGAAGGTCCGTGTATCGTTACTGCGGAATCAATTAAATGCGATGCGGAAGTAGAAATACTTAATCCGGAAATGCATATCGCCACACTTGGCGAAGGTGCTAAACTCTTTATGGAGATTACGCTTAACAAGGGACGTGGATATGTTCCGGCAGAACGCAACAAGGCTGAAATGGCTAACAATGCAAGCATAATCGGTGTATTGCCGATTGATTCAATTTATACACCTGTGATTAAAGTAAATTATACCGTTGAAAATACCCGTGTAGGTCAGTTCACAGACTATGACAAGCTTACACTTGACGTATGGACAAACGGCGTAATCAATGCACAGGAGGCAGTTTCACTTGCCGCAAAGGTTCTTACAGAACATCTTAACCTCTTTGTAAACCTTTCTGACAAGGGTACAAACACAGAGGTTATGATAGAAAAGAACGATCAGGGCAAGGAAAAGGTACTTGAAATGACTATTGAAGAACTCGACCTTTCGGTTCGTTCATTCAACTGTCTGAAACGTGCAGGTATCAATACTGTCGAGGACCTTATCAACAAGTCGGAAGACGATATGATGAAGGTTCGTAACCTCGGACGCAAGTCACTTGAAGAGGTTGTTGAAAAACTCAACTCTCTCGGATTTTGTTTACAAACTGATGAGGAATAATTTTCCCAACACTTAACCAAAGGTAAAGGAGTGAATATCGATGCCAGGAACAAGAAAGCTCGGCAGAGAGACTGCTCATAGAACTGCAATGCTCAGAGCAATGGTAACTTTCCTTCTCGAAAACGGAAAGATTGAAACTACTGTTTCTCGTGCAAAAGAAGTCAGTGCAATGACAGAAAAATTTATCACAATAGCTAAGGTAGAAAATCTCTACAACAAGCGTCTTGCTATGTCTTTCATTACTAAGGAAGATGTTGTAAACAAGCTTTTCACAGAGATTGCTCCTAAGTATGCTGACAAGAACGGCGGCTACACAAGAATCACAAAGCTCGGCCCACGTCGTGGCGACGCTGCTGAAATGGTTATCATTGAGCTTATCTGATAAATAAAATATAAACTTTCAAAAGCCTGATGTGTGAGAACACATCAGGCTTTTTCTTGTTGGAGCTTTGCCCCAAACCCCACAAGGGCTGCTCGCCCTTGACCTCGGCAGGGGTATGATACCCCTGCACCCGCAATTTTTATCCTCAATTTTGAATGGAGAGAATATAACAACTCCACACTAAAAAACAGCGTGTTTACCGTTTTAAGTAAGTAAACACGCTGTCTGAATTTTATAATGTTGAGTTATGAACGATTAAGGGAGCTGAACAGGGTTTAACTGCCATATTGTGTTTGCGTAGTCACGGATTGAACGGTCAGCCGCAAAGCGTCCTGCCTTTGCAATGTTGACAAGTGACATTCTGTTCCAGTTTGCAGTGTCGGCATAAAGCTGTGATGCTTTCTGCTGTGTTGTTGAATAATCGGCAAAGTCTGCAAGAACCATATACGGGTCTTTTGTGAGGAGAGAAACAACAATATCGTTGAATCTGTTGTTAAACTCAGCGTTAATACCGTCAACGGCACGCTTGATAATTTGATTGTTGTTGTAAAGTGTTCCCGGCTTGTAGCCCTGCTTTTTAAGCTGATTAACCTCAGGAGTTGTCATACCGAAGATAAGTGCGTTGTCGTCGCCTACTACTTCGTGAATTTCAACATTTGCACCGTCGAGTGTTCCGAGTGTGATTGCACCGTTAATCATAAACTTCATATTACTTGTACCCGAAGCCTCTGTACCGGCAAGAGAAATCTGTTCGCTTATTTCTGCTGACGGAATGAGCTTTTCAGCAACGGATACACGGTAATCTTCAAGATAAACTACTTTGAGTTTTTTGTTTACACGAGGGTCGTTGTTGATTTTATCTCCGAGTGCAACAATGAACTGAATAATCTGTTTTGCAAAGTAGTATCCCGGAGCAGCCTTTGCACCGAAAATATATGTTTTTGGCTTGAAGTCAGCGTTAGGATTGTCACGCAGCCACTGATATGTGCTGAAAATGTGGAGAGCATTCATAAGCTGACGTTTGTATTCGTGCAGACGCTTTACCTGTACATCAAAGATTGAATCCGTATCGACAATAATACCGTTGTTTTCCTTTATGTATTTTGCCATACGCTCCTTGTTTTCCTTTTTGATAGCGGCAAGCTTGTCAAGAACCGATGAATCGTTCTTGTATTTCATAAGACCTTCAAGTGCGTTTGCATCGTCTATAAATTCATTTCCGATAAGGTCTGTGATAAGGGAAGCAAGTCCCGGATTTGACTGATTTAGCCAACGTCTGTGGGCAATACCGTTTGTAACATTCTTGAATTTCTCAGGAGAAACCGTATAGAAATCGTGGAATACGGAATCTTTGAGGATTTCGCTGTGGAGCTTTGAAACGCCGTTTACGGAGTGGCTCGCAATTACGGCGAGATTAGCCATTTTTACAATGCCGTCGTTGATAACAGCCATTCTGCCGACCTGATAGCGGTCAACGCCTGCATGATGCATATCTGCACAGAAGCGTCTGTTAATTTCCTCGATAATCTGATATATACGGGGAAGTCTTCTTGAAAACAGGTCAACCTGCCAACATTCAAGAGCCTCGCTCATTACCGTATGGTTGGTGTAAGCTATCGTTCTTGTAACAATATCCCATGATTTATCCCAGTCATATCCGCACTCATCAAGAAGAATTCTCATAAGCTCAGGAATTGCAAGTACGGGGTGTGTATCATTAAGATGAATTGCAACGTGCTCAGGGAGATTTTCAAGAGTGTTGTACTGACGAAGATGACGGCGGATAATATCCTGAATTGTAGCTGATACAAGGAAATACTGCTGACTCAGACGCAGGCTCTTACCCTCAGAGTGGTTATCCTCAGGATAAAGTACACGGGTAATGCTTTCAGCCATAGCCTTCTGTTCCATAGCACGAACATATTCACCGCCGTTGAACAGCTTCATATCGAATGTATCCGATGTTGCCGCCCAAAGACGAAGTCTGCTTACGCCCTTGCCGCCGTTGCCGGGAACGAGCATATCATAAGGTGTTGCAATAACCTTTGTTGCATTTTCGAGTTCGATTGAATGGTGTCCTTCATTCCATGTTTCCTTGATTTTACCGTCAAAGTAAATCGGGAATGATTTTTCAGGGTGTGCCTGTAACCATACCGAGCCGCCGGGAAGCCAGAAATCGGGAAGCTCTGTCTGCCAGCCGTCAACGAGCTTTTGTCTGAAAATACCGTATTCATAACGGAGCGAATAACCCATAGAGGCATAATCCTGTGTTGCAAGTCCGTCAAGGAAGCAGGCAGCAAGTCGTCCAAGACCGCCGTTTCCAAGACCTGCGTCAGGCTCCTGCTCATATATATTGTCAATCTTGATGTCAAGGCTTTGAAGAGCCTGTTTCATTGTGTCTTCAAGACCGAGATTGTAAAGATTGTTTCTCAGTGAACGACCCATAAGGAATTCCATACAGAGATAGTAAACCTGTTTTGAATTCTGCTGTTCCGACTGAGCGGTAAACTCTTTATATTGTTTACGCAAAATATCATTTACTACAAGTGCAACTGCCTTATAGTAATGTTCGTCTGTTGCGTCAGTAGGTGTAACGCCGAAATTATGAGAAAGCTTTGAAATAATAAGCTCTCTTGCCTCACTTGGCGTCATTTTTGCTTTTGACATAAAAATCCCTCCACACTTTTTTCTCTTTAAAAGGTCAAATTGCTTTAATTTGGTTTCTTTAAAAACAATTCCATTACATTATATCCTATTTTTTATCTTATTTCAACCAAAATGCTGAAAAAATTACAATTTTTTCTATGATTTAATATCTATTATTTATAAAATATGACAATTTTTTGTGATTAAAGAAATATAATCCCTTTATTCCTGAAAAACTCCGCTATATTTTATCAGATAAATCTTTTATATTTTACAAAAATGTATTATAATCTACATATAAAATGAAAGAGGTGTGGACTATGGAAAACAACGAAAAGTTAAAAGTCAGGATAAATATTGCAGGCAGTGAATTTACCGTTCTGAGTCAGGACAGCGAAAACTACACTCTGTCAGTAGCAAAAGAAGTAGATGAAAAAATCAGCGAAATACGCAAGGCAAACCCTAATATTTCAATAACAGCGGCTGTAATGCTTGCGGCACTTAATTTCTGTGACTGTGCAAAAAAGTCTGAAAATGATGCGGATAATTTCCGCAAACAGATAAAAGAATATCTTACTGAGGCTGCACAAAAGGAAAAGGAAGCCGACGAGCTGCGAAAGGAAAACGAACGTCTTAAAAAGGACATTCAGACATACCGTCAGCGTCTTTCTGAGGAAATTCCGTCGGATAATAATGCCGCACCTGTTTCGTCCGCTGTTAAAGCCGTAAAAAAATCGGTATTGCTCTCTGATGTTGAGGAGGCTGCCGAGGACGACGCAGAATTTTTTGATATAAAAAATATGGAGTAATGCTGATTATTATAAATTTATTTTTGAGAGCGTGATTTTATGAACAAACTTGAAGTTTTGGCACCTGCCGGAAGTATGGAGTCGATTTATCCCGCTGTAAGAATGGGAGCAGATGCCGTATATCTCGGTGCAACAACATTGAGTGCAAGAAGCTCTGCACAGAATTTTGACAGAGAGCAGCTCAAAGCCGCTGTTGAATACTGTCACGCAAGGGGAGTTAAGGTGTATCTTGCCTGTAATACGCTTGTACACGACAGCGAGCTTGACGGTGCTATGCGGCTTATTGAATACGCTTGCAGTTTGCCTGTGGACGCACTTATTATACAGGATTTGGGTCTTGCATCTCTCGTGCATAGTGCCGCACCGGATATGCGTCTGCACGGTTCAACTCAGATGTCGGTTCATACACTTGCTGGTGTTGAAATGCTCTATAATATGGGCTTTAAGCGTGTAGTGCTTTCAAGAGAGCTTTCGGAAAAGGAAATTGAAGAAATTGCAAAGGAAAGTCCGATTGAGCTTGAAGTATTCGTACACGGTGCATTGTGTATGAGCGTTTCGGGACAGTGCTATTTCAGTGCTATGCTCGGTTCACGCAGCGGCAACAGGGGAGCCTGTGCACAGCCGTGCAGACTGCCGTTTTGCGTTGAGGGCGGCACGGGACACGATTTAAGCCTTAAAGATATTTCACTTATAAAGCACCTTCGTAAGCTGCAGGAAATGGGTGTTGCGTCAGCAAAAATAGAGGGCAGAATGAAACGTCCGGAATATGTAGCCCTTGCAGTTGCCGCCTGCCGCAGCAGTCTTGATACGGGAAAGGTTGACGCTGATCTTGAAGAAAAGCTCGGAACTGTTTTTTCACGCTCAGGCTTTACAGACGGCTATTATACGGGCAAGCGTGGAGTTGAAATGTTCGGTATAAGGTCGAAAGAAAATGTAACCTCGGCAACAAATAAGTTTTTCAATTCCGTTCACACGATGTACAAGGACGAAAAACAGACAATTCCGCTTGATGTCACGCTTGATATACACAGCGGCAAAGAAAGCTTTATGTCTGTTTCTGACTCTGACGGTCATACGGCAGGTGCTGTCGGAGATATACCGCAAGAGGCAATTAAAATTCCGCTCACAGAGGAAAAATGCCGTTCATATATTCAGAAAACAGGCGGCACACCGTTTTTTGTACGGAGCTTTGAATGTAATCTTGACGACGGACTGTCAATGACGGCACTGTCGCTCAACGGTATGAGGAGAAAATGCCTTGACGATATTTTACAGCAGAGAAAAGTCCGCAGACCGATTGAATTTTCGGAGATAGAATTGCCACAGACTCATATACGAATGAACAAAAGACCGCATAATTTCCGTGCGAGATTTACAAGCTGTAATGTTCCCGATGAATTTCTTGACAGCGAGCTGATTTATGTTCCGATTAACTGCCGTGATGAAGAATATAATTCACTTCTTGACAGGGGATTTGCTGTTGCCGTTGAAATTCCGAGGGGTATGTTCGGAATGGAAAAATACCTCTATGAACGGCTGAAAAAAATAAAATCACTCGGCATAAACGAGGTGCTTGCGTCTAATATCGGGGCAGTAATGATGGCGAAAAAACTTGATATGGATATACACGGCGGCTTTGGTCTTAATATTATGAATACTGCGTCACTTGAATGGGCTGAGGCTGTCGGTATTATGGACACAGAGGTTTCGTTTGAACTCACGCTTGAACATATTGCAGAACTTGGCGGAAAAATTCCGATTGGAATTGTCAGCGGCGGACGATTGCCGTTAATGCTTACAAGGAATTGCCCTGCACAAAATGACGGAAAGGGCTGCAAATCCTGCAAAAATTCACCTGTGTTAAAAGACAGAAAAAATGTTGAATTTCCGATTCATTGTTACGGTGCCTGTACCGAAATATTAAATTCCGTACCTGTTATTTTGTCAGACAGGAAAAATGAAATAAGGGGAGTTGATTTTGAGGTTTTGAGGTTCAGTGTTGAAAACTCGGTTGAAATTGGGGAAAAATTACAGCTTTTCAACAGCAAAAAACCGTTAAAAAACGGATTTACAAGGGGATTGTATTATCGGGGTGTTGAATAGTTGAAAACTCAGTGTTAAATGTTGAAAATGTTAAAAACTATGAAAGTGGTGGACAAAGTGATTGAAAATGTCAAAATTAAAAGATTAAGAGAGAACGCTGTCATACCTTGCCGTGCAACCAAAGGTTCGGCAGGAGCAGATTTGTATGCTTGCATAAACGAGCCTGTACTTCTTGCACCGGGCAAGCTTGTAAAAATTCCGACCGGAATAGCCGTTGAGCTTGCAGACAGCAATTATGCAGTATTTCTTTTTGCAAGAAGCGGACTTGGAGTTAAGCATGGAATTACACTTGCAAACGGTGTAGGCGTCGTTGACAGCGACTACCGTGGGGAAATCTGCGTCGGACTTTGTAATGTTTCCGATGAGCCTTATACAATTCAGCCGAACGAACGCATAGCACAAATGGTGATAATGCCTGTTGTTTGTGCAAGGTTTACAGAGGTCGATGAACTCAGCGATACAGCAAGAGGAAGCGGCGGTTTTGGTTCGAGCGGAAAACTGTAACAATATGCCGAATTTTATGAACATAATTAACAGAAATAAACAAAAAAAAGACTGATTTACCCTGTTTTTTAATTGTATAGTAGAAGTCTAAAAGATGACAAAATTGTTGTTGAGATTAACAATTTTTAAGGTTATAATATATGTTGATAATTTAACGATGTTATGGGATTTATACTGCCGTTTGAAAGGGGTATGTTATTATGTTTTCAAAAGATATAGGAATTGACCTTGGTACAGCAAATACCCTGGTTTATATGAAAAATAAAGGTATAGTAATGCGTGAGCCGTCAGTTGTAGCAGTTGATGTCCGTACCGATACGGTTCTTGCCGTCGGTACTCAGGCAAAGGATATGATAGGCAGAACACCGGGTTCTATTGTAGCCGTAAGACCGCTTAAAGACGGCGTTATTGCGGATTTTGACATAACTGCAACAATGCTTAACCGTTTTATCAGAAAAGTAATAAAAACCTCAGCTTTCAGTAAGCCCCGTGTAATCGTATGTATTCCGTCGGGAGTTACCGAGGTTGAACGCAGAGCCGTTGAGGACGCTGTCCGTCAGGCAGGTGCAAAGCAGGTTGAGCTTATTGAGGAACCTATGGCGGCGGCAATCGGTGCAGGACTTCCCGTTTCTGAGCCTGAGGGCAGTATGGTTGTTGACATCGGCGGCGGTACATCAGAGGTTGCAATAATTTCACTTGATGATATTGTTACGGCTTGTTCGGTTCGTGTTGCAGGCGATAAATTCGACGAGTCGATTATGCAGTATGTCAAGAAAAAATATAATCTTCTTATCGGTGAGCGTACAGCCGAGGATATTAAAATTAAAATCGGTTCGGCTTATCCGTATGAGGGTGAGGGCAGTATGCAGATAAAGGGCAGAAACCTTATTGACGGTTTGCCGAAAGATGTTATTATTTCGGCGGCAGAGGTTCGTGACGCACTTGCAGATCCGCTTTCTGTCATTATTGAGGCTGTAAAGACAACCCTTGAACAGACACCTCCTGAGCTTTCGGCTGATATAATCGACAACGGAATTATGCTTACAGGCGGCGGAGCATTGCTCAGAGGACTTGATTTGCTTGTGGCACAGGAAACAAGTATGCCTGTTCACGTTGCGGAAAGACCGCTTGATTGTGTTGTTGACGGTACAGGCAGAAGACTTGAAAGAATGTCAGGCGGAGGCTCGTCATCACATAAGTCAAAGAAAAAATAATTTTAATCATAAAAAATAATAACACTATTACAGCGGCGGTCAGAATACTGTACTTGCCGCTGTTTTGATATAGAATGGGTAAAGAAGAATGGACATATCTTTTAATACGGAAAGCGAAAACAATAAAAAAATAAAATTTAACTTTCGTGCCGCCGCAATTATTACAAGGAACAACAAGGTTCTTATAGTGACAGACGAGGGTATAAATCATTATTATTTTGTCGGCGGACGTGTGAAAATGCTCGAAACAACTCAGCAGGCTATTATGCGTGAAATTAACGAGGAGCTTCATATATCCGTTGAAACAGCTGTATTATCCATCGTGAATGAAAACTTTTTTGAAATAAACGGAATTGATTATCACGAAATAGCATTTGTTTATAAGGTAAAGCTGAAAGACGGAAATCTTCTGCCGTGTGAAGATGAATTTGATATGACGGATACAGACGGTGTAACGCATCATTTTAAATTTGCCGCTATTGATGAAATAGAAAATCTTCCGCTTTTGCCTTATGCAATTCGTGATAAAATAAAAGAGGCAATTTCCTCTGAACAAATCATTCATACGGTTAATATTGACATGGAGGGTTGAAAGTGAAAAAGGTATTTACAGGTAAAAGCTTTAAGGTATTGATAACAATAATATGCTTTTTGCTTGTTTTCGCACTTGTAACGGCAGGAAACAGCTCCGTCAATAACTTTGTAACGAGCTTTATTTTTACGCCGTTACAGCAGGTTGCAACAGGTGCGTCTTCTGCGGCAGGAAATGCACTCACACCTCCGAAAAGTGCCGAGGAGCTTCAAAAAGAAGTCAGTGAACTCGAAGAAGAAAACAGAAAACTCAACGATATGCTTGTTGACTACTATGACATAAAGGAAGAAAACGAACAGCTCCGAAAGTATTATGACATAAAAAAAGAAAATCAGGACTTTCAGCTTGTACCGTCAACTGTGATAGGCCGTGACCCTAATGAAAATTTCTATGGCTTTACTCTTGACAAGGGTGCACTTGACGGGGTTGAGGTAAATGACCCTGTAATAACCGAAAAAGGTCTTGTCGGCTGGGTGTGTGAAACAGCCGCAAAATCCTGTAAGGTGAAAACCATACTTTCGCCCGACGCACAGATTGGTGCAGTCGGCAAAAAGACATCTGACAGCGGCATTATTTCGGG
The DNA here is from genome assembly GCA_051880775.1 of Acutalibacteraceae bacterium. Classification (GTDB taxonomy): domain Bacteria; phylum Bacillota; class Clostridia; order Oscillospirales; family Acutalibacteraceae; genus UBA1213. Next base: position 22,881 of record JBJEOP010000109.1, on the reverse strand, counting down.
AAGTGCGGAATATTCCGATGACTGTATTACGCTTATGCAGAATATTTCGGCACAAAATTCAATGGAAAAGGGAGATATTGTCGTAACCTCAGGTTTCGGCGGAATTTATCCGAAAAATCTTAAAATCGGAAAAATACAGAACATAAAGTATGATGATTACAGCGGAATGCCTGTTGCGGTAATAAAGCCCTATGAGGACATAAAAAATGTTTCGTCGGTTGCCGTTATTGTCGATTTTAACGGCAAGGGGGAAATTTCCGAAAATTCTCAGTCGTCACAGCAGACATCAAAATCATAATTGACTTTGGATATTTAATTTCTCATTAAAATCGTGGATAAAAATTGCGGGTGCAGGGGTCAAGGGCGAGCAGCCCTTGTGGGGTTTGGGCAAAGCACCGACATCCATTACTCAAAAAAGAAACTGTATAATAAAAAATTCGGAGGAAACAGTATGGACAGATTTCGTGTTGTAAGATATACGGCATATGTACTTGAAATACTGATTATATATATCGTTCAGGCAACACCGGGATTTATACCTGATGTCTTCGGAGGAAAGCCTGTAATGCTTGTGCCTGTTGCACTAACCGTTGCAATTTTTGAACGTGGAATACCGGCAGTTGTGTTTGGTGCAGTGTGCGGACTTATGACGGATTTCGGTTACAGCGGTGCAGTCGGATATTACGGAATAGTTCTTGCAATACTTTGTTTTATTGTAAGCAATCTTATGGAAAACTACATAAGGACAAATCTTCTTACAGCAATGCTTATTGCGACAATAAGCATACCGATAATAATTTTTTTGCAGTTTGTGTTTTATTATATCTTTGCGGGCTATAATGATGTATGGGGATTTTTTGTAAAACATTATATATCAAGGATAGTATATACATGGTCGTTTACGCCGGTGTTCTACGGGCTTAACAGATTTATTGCAGTAAGAGCGACGGAAAAACAGCATTAAAAAACAGGGAGTGCAGATATGGAAAAAAAATCTTTAAAAGGAAGATATGCTTTTGTAATTACTGTTGTGCTTATTGCGTTCGCCTGTTTTGCCGCAAGGCTTGTACAGTGGCAGCTTGCGGAGTCCGATTATTACAGCGATATTGCACTGACCTCAACCGCATATACCGTTAAAACAGAGGCACTGCGTGGAGAAATTTACGACATAAACGGAGTTGACCTTGCGGTAAATATAACAGGCTATAAGGTTGTAATAGACAAGATATATATGGACGATGAAAAGCTGAACGATACTATTGTACGGCTTGCTGACCTTATGAATAAATGCGGTGAAAAATGGATTGATAATCTTCCTATAACGGTTGACTCGGACGGGTCTTATGCATTCGTAAAGGATAAGGACGAGGAAATTGAGGAACTTAAAAACAAGGATAACCTCAATATGAACCCCTATTCAACAGCCGAAGAATGTATGGCACAGCTTATCAAAAAATACGAGTGTTCCGAATATCCGAAAGAACAGCAGAGAAATATCATAAGCGTAAGATATAATATGGCGAAAACAGGTTACAGCAAAACTCAGCCTTACACCTTTGCCGAGGGAATAAGCGAAAACACAATGTCCGTTATTTCAGAAAATATGCAGGACGAAAAGGGAGTCTATGTCGAGTCAACCGCAATAAGAACCTACACAAACGGAACTGTTGCACCGCATATGGTAGGCGTTACGGGTCTTATTTCAGCAGATGAATACAGCGAACTGAAAAACAGGGGCTATGCTTTTAACGATATTGTCGGCAAAAGCGGAATTGAAAGTGCCTTTGAAAGCTATCTGCGGGGAAAAGCAGGCAGTAAAACCGTTGAGGTTAATTCCGACGGCACGGCAACGGTTAATTCCGTAAAAAACGCCGAACCCGGTGATTCGGTTTATCTTACAATAGACGCCCGCTATCAGAAGGTTGCACAGCAGGCACTCAAAGAGGCTGTTCAGGAGGCACAGAACTACGCAAAGGAAACAAACTCCGACATAGGTGCTGACTGTGTGGGTGCGGCTGTTGTCGTACTGAATGTAAAGGATTTTTCGGTGCTTTGTGCTGCGTCGTATCCGGGTTATGATTTGTCGAAATATTATGACGATTATTCAAAGCTTGCAAACGATAAAAAGCTGCCGCTTTTTGACAGAGCGTTTATGGGTGCATTAGCACCGGGTTCAACCTTTAAGCCTATGGTTGCGTCAGCGGCTTTACAGGAAAAGGCAATCACCACGCATACTACAATCGACTGTAACGGAGTTTATACGACAGGCGGACTTAAACTGTGGTGTATGGGCTATCACGGCGGAATAAATATGTACACGGCAATACAGGAATCCTGCAACGTGTTCTTTGCGGAAACGGGTCGTCTTCTCGGAATAGAAAATATGGATATTTACGCAAAACGCTGCGGTCTTGGAGTAAAGACAGGAGTTGAAATTACCGAAAGCTCGGGAACTCTTGCAGGCCCCGAATTCAGCAAGCAAATGGGCAGTGAATGGTACAACAGCTATGTTTCTCCTGCCGCAATAGGTCAGTCGGACAACCAGTTCACGCCGTTGCAGCTTGCAACCTATGCCGCAACAATCGCAAACAACGGCGTAAGGCTCAAAACACACGTTGTTGAAAAGATAACGGATTATTCAGGTAAAAATATTGTTTATGAAAGCAATCCTGTTACAATGGATAATATGGGGGTAAGCCTTAAAAATCTTAAAGAAGTTCAAAAGGCGATGAATATGGCGACAAACTCATATTCGGCACTTGATGATTTTGATATTCAGATTGCAGGCAAGACGGGTACAGCCGAAAACAGCGGTTCTGACCACGCTAACTTTATCTGCTTTGCACCATACGACAATCCGCAGATTGCAATAGGCGTAATGGTTGAACACGGTGCAAAAAGCTATGTTGCGGTGAATGTCGCAAAGAAAATTCTGAACGCATATTTTCACGGTGACGGACTTAAAGATATTCCGAAAACAAACAAAGACGGAACAGTCGGCAATAAAACCACGGAAAACAGTCAGACATCAAAACCAAGCACTAACGGATAACTTAAAGGAAATTCTCTGAGGGATATATGGGATAGTTTTAGTTATTTTGCACTATTTTTGATGTATGAATTTTGGCTAAAAAATTTCATTCAGTCTTTGACTTTATATAAATTGTGTGATATTATAAGTAGAGAGGTATCTGAAAATGGGCAAAGTGACAGTTATTACATCAGGTAAGGGCGGAACAGGTAAATCAACTATAACAGCAGGTCTTGGAGCGGCTCTTGTAAGGCGTGGAAACAGGGTTCTTCTGATTGACTGCGACGCAGGTATGAGGGGTATTGACCTTATGCTCGGAGTAAGCGGAGAGCTTGTGTTCGATATAGCCGACATCATTAACGGCAACTGTCCTCCGGCGAGTGCGATATATCCGTGCAAGACAGTACCTGAGCTTTACATACTTCCGGCACCTCAGAATGTCCGTGATGAACTCAGTCCTTCCGTTATGCGTCAGCTTACAAAGGTTCTGGCGAGATATTATGACCATATACTGATTGATTGTCCGGCAGGTATAGGAGCAGGCTTTGAGGCGGCGGTTGCACCTGCGTCAAGAGCGATACTGGTTGCAAATGCCGAACCTCTGTCACTGCGTGGCTGTGATAAGGTAAGACAAAAGCTCCGACAATGTTCAATTTCAAATATTCGCCTTATTATCAACAAATTCAACGAAAAAAAGTTCAGAAAATCAGACGCTTTTCCTGACCTTGACGCCGTTATAGATGAGGCAGGGGCAAGACTTATGGGAATTGTCCCCGAGGACAACGAGGCGTCAGCCGCCGCACAAAAAGGAAAGCCGATAGAGAACAGAATGAAAGCGGCACAGGCGTTTGACAGAATTGCAGCAAGATTTGACGGAAAATATGTTCCGTTAAAAATAGAATGACCATCAACCACTAACCATTAACCGAATACACATTTTCAGAAAATGACAGGAGGCAATAACAGTGAACATAGCTTTAATAGCACATGATGCAAAAAAAGAACTTATGGTACAGTTTTGTATCGCATACTGCGGAATACTCAGCAGACATAACCTGTGTGCAACGGGTACAACAGGCAAGATGGTTGCGGAGGCAACAGGTCTTGAAATTCAGAGATTTCTTGCCGGTTCACAGGGCGGCGACCAGCAGATTGCCGCAAGAATTGCATTCAATGAGGTTGATATGCTGATTTTCCTCAGAGACCCGCTCAATCCAAAGCCGCACGAGCCAAATGACATCAATCTTTTAAGACTTTGCGATATGCACAATATTCCTGTCGCAACAAATATTGCCACAGGAGAAGTTCTTATTCACGGACTTGAAAGAGGCGACCTTGACTGGCGTAATATTGTCAGATCATAAAAGTTCCGGACAAAAATTCTGCCGTTCTCAAAAAGGACGGCAGTTATTTTTTGCGTAAAAATCCCCGACATACAGCGGTCAGGCTGTCTGTCGGGGATAAATTTTTGTTAAAATCACGAAAGTTCAAATGCACCTGTATACAGCTGATAGTATCTGCCTTTTTGTGAGATAAGCTGTTCGTGAGTTCCTCGCCTGATAATTTTTTTATAAAACCTATTGACAAACAAGAATGACAAGAGTATAATGCAAATTGACAACGATAGTTGTCAATAAGACAAAGAAGGTTGTCATAAGGAGGTGCTTTATGATACTGCGAAATCGTCTGAAAGAACGCAGAGCCGCACTTAATGTCAATCAACAGGAAATGGGTCGCTTATGTGGTGTATCAAGGCAGACAATCAGCCTTATTGAACGAGGTGATTATTCACCATCTGTTACCCTTGCACTGACGATTGCAAAAGTATGTGGTGTCACGGTAGAAGAAATTTTTTATTTACAGGAGGAAACTGAAAATGGATAATAATAATGAAATCAAGAAAGCAAATCGTAAGGCAATGCCGAAATTTATAATCATAATGGTAATTTGCTCAATTATTGGCGGTGGAATAGGTTTTTTGTCTGCAAAATACGGTCTTGACGCTTTGTCGGGAAGTATGAAAAGCGTGGGAGAACTGTTTGGAATGTATATCGCACCATGGCTTATGCTGGCGATAGCAATTATCTTGCCGATTATCTCTGTTCCGCTCTATAAAAAAGCAAAAAAGTTACTATCCGTATGGGACGGCGAAGATGAAGAAATCTACGATACCGTTGATGAAAAAATCTCTGTCATAATCTGGATTACGAGTGCCGCCCTTATTACTTCTTATTTTCTTATCGCTGCATCATACTCCGGCGGTTTTGATGCTTTTGAAAACGAAGAAAATACCTTACCGTTTTTTGTTGGCATTGTAGCCTTTTTCGGTATTATGATTGAATCAATTATTATCCAGCAAAAATGTGTGGATGTAGCAAAGAAAACAAATCCCGAAAAAACTGCCGTTTCAGTCTATGATATGAAGTTCCAAAAGAAATGGATGGATAGCTGTGACGAGACTGAGCAGATTTTGATTGGAAAGTGTGCATATAAGGCTTATAATGCAACCAACACTGTTTGTACACTTCTTGCCATTGTACTTGCTGTCTGTGCATTGATTTTTAATATAGGATTTTTACCTTCGCTTGTTGTCTGCTTAATCTGGATTATCAATCAGTCGGTATATTGCAAGGAAGCAATAAAATATTCCAAAGCCGGAAATAAGATTTCTTGATTACTAAATCTGACTAATGTCCACAATATAAATAGCTGAATAGACAAACGACATCAATCTTTTAAGACTTTGCGATATGCACAATGAAATCCCCGACATACAGCGGTCAGACTGTCTGTCGGGGATAAATTTTTGTTAAAATCACGAAAGTTCAAATGCACCTGTATAAAGCTGATAGTATTTGCCTTTTTGTGAGATAAGCTGTTCGTGAGTTCCTCGCTCGATAATTTTTCCGAGTTCAAGCACCATAATTACATCTGAGTTCTGAACGGTTGAAAGTCTGTGTGCAATAACAAATACCGTTCTGCCGTACATAAGTCCGTCCATACCTTTCTGAACGAGTGCCTCTGTTCTTGTGTCAATGCTTGATGTCGCCTCGTCAAGTATCATAACAGGCGGGTCTGCTACTGCCGCTCTTGCTATTGAAATAAGCTGGCACTGTCCCTGTGAAAGCTGTCCGCCGTCACCTGTAATAACTGTGTCATAACCGTTTGGCAGTCTTGTAATAAAGTCGTGGGCGTTGGCAAGCTTTGCGGCGGCAATACATTCTTCATCACTCGCACTCAGCTTGCCGTAGCGTATATTGTCCATAACCGTACCTGTAAAAAGATGTACGTCCTGTAAAACTATTCCGAGAGAACGCCGTAAATCCGTCTTTTTGATTTTGTTGATGTTAATGCCGTCATAGCGGATTTTACCATCGTCAATGTCATAAAAACGGTTTATAAGGTTCGTGATTGTTGTTTTGCCTGCACCCGTTGCACCGACAAAGGCAATTTTTTGTCCGGGTTTTGCAAACAGTGAAACATCGTGAAGTACAATCTTGTCGGGATTATATCCAAAATCTACATCGTCCATAACAATTTCGCCGTTCAGCTTTGTATAGGTTACGGTGTTGTCGCCGTGAGGGTGTTTCCATGCCCACAGCTGAGTGGCCTCGTCTGTTTCAACAAGGTTGTCGTTGCTGTCATACTTTACATTTACAAGTGTTACATAGCCGTCGTCGTGTTCGCTTTCTTCGTCCATAAGTTCAAATATTCTTTCCGCACCGGCAAGAGCCATAATAACCGAGTTCATCTGCTGTGCAATCTGACCGATAGGCTGAGTAAAGCTCCTTGAAAGCTGTAAGAAAGCGGCGATTGTTCCGAGTGTAACAGCACCGAAACCGTTTAGTGCCATAACGCCGCCGATTATTGCAAGAAGTACATATTGAAGATTTCCGAGGTTGCCCATAATCGGCATAAGGATATTTGCATAGCTGTTAGCCTTTGCAGCGTTTTCAAAAAGACTTTCGTTTCTGCGGTCAAATTCTTCTTTGGCTTCTTCCTCGTGACAGAAAACCTTTACGACCTTTTCGCCGTTCATAATTTCCTCGATATAGCCGTTTACCGAGCCTAAATCCTTTTGCTGTTCAACAAAGTGCTTGCCGCTCTTCTGACTGATTTTACCTGTTATAAGTACCATAAACGCAACAAAGGCAAGAACAACAAGTGTAAGCCATACATTAAGCGTAATCATTGAACAGAGTACGGTGACAATAGTTATTATTGAAGAAAACATCTGCGGAATACTTTGCGAAAGCATCTGACGGAGTGTGTCTGTATCGTTTGTGTAGCGGCTCATTATGTCGCCGTGTGTGTTGGTATCAAAATATTTTATGGGCAAGGTCTGCATATGACTGAACATATCATCTCTTACTTTTTTGAGTACACCCTGTGAGATTGTGACCATAATTCTGTTATACAGCCAAGTTGCAACAATACCTATTGCAAAAACGGCAATCATAACAAGTACAAGTTTCAAAAGCTCATCAAACACGGGATTGTCAGCTTTGAGCATTGGAGTAATATAGTCATCAATGAGCGTCTGTATGAAAAGTGAGCTTGCAACGCCTGCCAATGCACTCAGAAGAATACATACAAGCACAACAGCAAATCTTCCCTTGTATGCACCGATATATCCGAGAAGTCTTTTTATTGTTTTATTGGGATTCTTAACGTCCTTTTTCGGCGGCATATTCTTTTTGATGTCAGGCATTACCGTCACTTCCTTTCTGCTGTGAATAGTAAACCTCCTGATAAATCCTGTTTGATTTAAGGAGTTCATCGTGAGTGCCTGCGGCGTTTATCTTTCCGCCGTCCATAACAATTATCTTGTCTGCGTCCTGTACTGAGGAAATACGCTGTGCTATGATAATTTTTGTTGTATCAGGAATTTCCTCGGCAAAGGCTTTGCGGATAAGTGCGTCAGTTTTTGTGTCAACGGCACTTGTAGAGTCATCGAGAATAAGTATTTTTGGCTTTTTGAGCAATGCCCTTGCAATACATAGCCTCTGACGCTGACCGCCCGAAACATTTGTACCGCCCTGTTCGATATAGGTGTCGTATTTATCGGGCATACGCTGAATGAAATCATCAGCCTGTGCAAGCCTGCATACACGGATAATTTCTTCATCGCTTGCGTCCTTACAACCCCAACGCAGATTTTCCTTTATTGTACCCGAAAACAGCACATTTTTTTGCAGAACCATTGCAACATTGTCACGCAGTGCGTTGAGGTCGTAATTTTTTACATCAATGCCGCCTACAAGCACACGACCGTCCGTTGCGTCATAAAGACGGGGAATAAGCTGTACAAGGCTTGATTTTGACGAGCCTGTTCCGCCGATAATTCCGACGGTTTCGCCCGATTTGATGTCAAGATTTATATCTTTGAGGCACAGCTTATTCATATCCTTTGCATAGCTGAAATTAACATTTTCAAAGGATATATCTCCGCTTTTAACTTCATATATCGGTTTGTCATTGTCGGTGATGTCGCTTTCTTCCGAGAGAACCTCGGCAATCCTGTCACCTGAGGCTTTTGACATTGTAATCATTACAAATACCATTGACAGCATCATAAGGCTCATAAGAATCTGCATAGTGTATGTTATCATACTCATAAGCTCGCCTGTTGTCATACTTCCGCCGACAATAAGCTGTGAGCCGAACCACGAAATTGCTATTATACAGCCATAAACGCAGAACTGCATAACGGGAGCGTTATAGGCAAGTGTTTTTTCGGCTTTTGAGAAAAGCTTATAAATAACGTCTGATATTTTTTTGAATTTTTCGTCCTCGTGTTCTTCACGCACAAAGGATTTTACAACTCTTATGCCGTAGAGGTTTTCCTGAACTACATTGTTGAGCTTGTCGTAGGTTCTGAACACACGCTGAAAAATCGGGTTTGCCGACTTCATAATAATAAACAGTGCGATTGTCAGAACAGGAATACACGCAACAAATATCCACGCAAGCTGTGCATTCACGGTAAATGACATAATCATAGCAAAAATCATCATTGACGGAGCTCTTACCGCAAGACGCAAAATCATCTGATAGGCGTTCTGGATATTTGTAACATCTGTCGTCATTCTCGTTACAAGACTTGAAGTTGAGAATTTGTCTATATTTGAAAACGAAAATTGCTGAACCTTATAGAACATATCTTTTCTGAGATTTTTTGCAAAGCCTGCGGACGCCTTTGCTGCATATTTTCCTGCCAATGCACCGAAAAGCAAGGAAATCACTGCGGAGATACAGAGTATAAGTCCCATTTTGAGTATGTAGTTCATATTTCCGCCGGTTATGCCCTTATCGAGTAAATCAGCCATAAAAAACGGTATAAGAACTTCCATAACCGACTCGCCGATTACAAAAAGGGGAGTCATTATTGACACTTTTTTGTATTCACGCACACTTTTCAAAAGCTGTTTGATCATTTTATTCTCTCCTTATCATTGAATTTGTAAACATAACTGCAAGCAAGATTATAACTGCCGCAATAAACATTTATGAAGTCAATGCTTCAAGATTTTTCTGTATTTTTTCAATAACATCAAAGAATACTTCTAATTCTTCTTCTGAAATTCCGCTTTTTAGCTTTTTTTCATTTTCCGCAACATCTGCAAGCACAGCCTTATGAATTTCAAGAGCCTTTGGCGTAAGCACCAGTTTTTTGAGCCTTGCGTCATAGTCAACGCTTTCTCTTTTTATAAAGCCCTTTTTCTCCATAAGCTGAATCATATTTGAAACGGTTGACCGTCTTAACGAAAAAATCTCCTCAATATCCCTCTGAAAAAAATCCCGGTCGGAATTATCAGCCAAAAAACCGATTATCCAGCCGTTTGTACCTGTGATATTCTGAATTTTTTTATGTAATTCGGAATTCATATGACTGCGTTTAAGCATATTATCGGTTTTTCGTATTTCTCTTCCGATAAATTTTTTGTTATTCATTAAAGTATCACCTTTTGTTTTGTTATTATGCTAACAGTTAGTTTCATAACATTTTAGCACTGCTTTTACTATATGTCAAGTATATTTCAATAAATAACAAAATAGAATTATATGATATATTTTTCCTTGGAAATATGGCGTATTCAGCTTGTGATTGCATTATAGTGCTATTGATAAATTCTGTTATTCTTTGTATAATGTAGCTGATTTATGGTGTAAACAAAATCAAAAGGAGAAAATAAAAATGACTGACAAGGAACTTATGCTTGCTGAAAAACTGTATATGATTGACGATGAGTTAAGTAATGATGCTGCAAATTCAAGAAAGCTGATTCGTATTTTTAATGACACAACATACGAACAGCGTGAATACCGCACGCAGCTTTTAAAGAGGATTTTTGGCAGTACAGGCGAACATATATATATTGAACCGCCGTTCCGATGTGATTATGGCAGCAATACATATATCGGTGATTATTTTTATGCTAATTTTGACTGCATTATTCTGGACGTTGCTGAGGTGCATATCGGAAAAAATGTGCTGTTTGCTCCACGGGTATGCGTTTTTACAGCAGGACATCCGATTGACGCTGAAATACGGAACAGCGGACTTGAATACGGTCATAGCGTTCATATAGGGGACAATGTATGGATTGGCGGCAATTCCGTGATAAATCCGGGAGTTACAATAGGCAGTAATGTAGTTATAGGTTCGGGTTCTGTTGTTACAAGGGATATACCCGACAATGTTGTTGCGGCAGGTAATCCGTGCAGGGTAATAAGACCCATTACAGATGAGGATAAAAAATATTGGCAGCAACAGGCCGAAGAATATAAAAATAATATTCAAAAATAAGATTAAGCAGCGGTCTGTCAAAGTCACAGGAAATTTGAATACTGTCATAAGGAAGTAACTGTTCTAAATGTAAAAGAGAATAAGTACGTCTGATATGATGTTGTGTGCCTGAATATCTGAGAAATACAGGGTTTATTGCATAAATTTTAAGGAAATATTTAGAAGAAAAGTAGAAAATCGGGTACCTCCTTGTTTTATAGTTAAAATATATTAAAATATTCAAACAAAACAGTTTATACTGTTGAGGGTAACACAAGCTCTGCTACTATTTCAACAAACGGCGGTGCAGTAGCAGCAAAATCTTATTCAATCTCAAATACATACATTGTCTATATTTGTAAACCAAATTACTCAGGTACTTCAATAAAGACAGATAATTCTCAGACCGGCAGCTCTTCATCTGATTCATCATCAACATCAACATCGGGAAACTATTATCCGAAGTGCAGTTCTTCGTGTCAGTCAATTGTAGACGGACTTAATTCTATCGGTGTTGACAGCTCAAAGGCAAACAGAACAAAGATTGCAGCTGCAAACGGAATTTCAGGCTACACAGGTACAGCAGCTCAAAACACAAAAATGCTTGATTTGCTTAAAAACTGAAAGCTTATAAAACCGTAAAATTCATCGATCTGTAAAGTATAAATTGTATTTTATCTCAAAGGGACTGTTGAAATATACAGTCCCTTAATTTTGCATAAAGCTCCGTATAAATCCTTGTCGATTGTATAAGAGCGATTAAGCCCGTGTGTTTCTTAAAAAAATACCCACGCTGATTTACACAAATTGAAAATCAGCGTGGGTATTTTTATGGAATTATGTTAGTGTGGGAGATTATTTTGCTCTTTCTTCGTTTATCATCCGAACTCTTGAATATTTATGATCTTCAAGATTCTTTGTGATAGAACGGTCGTCAGCATCTTTAAGCAGCTGTGCTCTGTTTTTTACCGTTACATTCGGCGGGAGAATAGACGCAGGACCATTAATACAGCCGTTCATACAAGCCATACCCTCAATCATATCCTCCTGCAATCTTCCTGCGTTGAGAATCATAAGAGCCTTTCGGCAGTCCTCAGCACCGTTGCACTTCATAACTTTGAGGTCAAGCTCACAGCCGTGTTCTTCAAGAACACGCATAACCGAACCGGCAACACCGCCGCTTTGTGCAAAGCCCTTTCCGTAGATACTGCCGTCCTGAGAGTTTTGTGCGTCTGTTTCATTTTCGGGAGAAATTCCCTGCGAGTCGAACATAGCAACAAGCTCTTCAAGTGTAATAACATAATCTGCACTGTCTTTTACAAGACGGATTTCGTTTTTCTTTGCGATACAAGGACCGATAAATACAGTAACACTGCCGGGGTGTTCGGCTCTGATGTATCTTGCGGTTGCCGTCATAGGTGAAACTGTCGGTGATATGTATTCGACAAGCTTCGGGAAGTGCTTGTGTATCATTTCAAAGAATGCGGGACAGCAGGAAGTGGTGATTTTTCTTCCGCTGCTGAACGCTTCAAGAAGGTCGTGTGCCTCGTGTTCGGAAACAGCGTCAGCACCGAGTGCAACTTCATAAACACCGTCAAATCCGAGTTTCATTATTGCCGATTTAATCATACCTACATTTGCCCTGCCGAACTGACCTTCAACAGCCGGAGCAAACATTGCATAAACCTTTTTGTCGCCTTTGATTTCTTCGATAACCTTAGTCATTGAAGATGAGTCTGATATAGCACCGAACGGGCAGTTGTTTACACATGCACCGCAGCTTATGCATTTATCGTATTCAATTTCTGCACGCTTGCTTTCGGCAGAAATAGTAAGAGCCTTTACGGAACACGAGCGGATACACGGACGCAGAGTATCGGCTATTGCGTGATAAGGACAGGCAGCAGCACATCGTCCGCACTCTTTACATTTGTTCTGGTCGATATATGCACCGTTGCCGGTAACTGATATAGCACCGAACGGACAGGCAGCAATACATTTTTTTGCCATACATCTCTGGCAGTTGGTTGTTACGGTAAATCTTCCGATAGGGCAGCCCTCACAGGCAGCAGGAAGAACCGTTATAATTTCACCGTTGCGGTTTGATGAAAGAACCTTGCCTGTTGCAAGTCGCACACGCTCTCTGATGATTGCACGCTCCTTGTAAACACAGCAGCGAAAATGCGGTACTGAGCCTTTGATTATATCGAAAGGAATTTGTTCAATATGATACTCGTCAAGCTCATCGTTAAAAGCAAGCTCGGCAACTCTTTTAAGGGACTCATACTTCATCTGTTTTGCATCATTATCATATCTCATTATCTTTCCACCTTTTGAATCGGATAATTTTTACAGCTTACAATTTCGTGGGCAAAATCAAAACTGTTTTTCATCAATATTATATATGAAATGCCGCCGTTTTTCAATCATAGAAAGCTATTTAAAAAGAAAAATTCTCTCACGGACAAATACAAGTCATTATTTCTCTTTATCGTGCATATAATTAAGTTAGGAATTAGGAGTCAGGAGTCAGGAGTTATAAAAATTCCACACTAATTACGCATTACGCATTACGAATTATTCTATAACATTCCAGTAGCCGTCAAGGGTTGCGAAATAGTCGTCGATTGTTTCGGGACGGCGGATTTCAACAACTGAACCGTCCTCACGCAGTAAAAGCTCGGCGGATTTAAGTCTGCCGTTGTAGTTGTAGCCCATTGAAAAACCGTGTGCACCTGTATCGTGAATTACAAGAATATCGCCCATATCAATTTTCGGCAGCATTCTGTCGATAGCAAATTTATCGTTGTTTTCGCACAGTGAGCCTGTGATGTCATACATATGGTCGCAGGGGAGATTTTCCTTGCCGAGTACGGTGATGTGATGATAAGCACCGTACATTGCAGGACGCATAAGGTTTACGGCACAAGCGTCAACGCCGATATATTCCTTGTGAGTGTGTTTTTCGTGAATTGCCGTTGTAACAAGATGACCGTAAGGTGCAAGCATATAGCGTCCAAGCTCAGTGAAGATTTTTACATCGCCCATTCCGGCAGGAACAAGGATTTCTTCGTATGCCTTGCGGACACCCTCGCCGATTACCATAATGTCGTTTGGTTCCTTGTCGGGAGTATATGGGATACCTACGCCGCCCGAAAGATTGATAAATCCGATATGAACGCCGGTTTCTTCTTTCAGTTCAACGGCGAGCTTAAAGAGTATTTTTGCAAGAGTCGGATAATATTCATTTGAAACGGTGTTGCTTGCAAGGAATGAGTGAATACCGAATTCCTTTGCACCGAGTTCTTTAAGACGGAGAAAAGCCTCAGTCATCTGCGGACGTGTCAAGCCGTATTTTGCGTCGCCGGGGTTGTCCATAATTGTTGTTGAGATAGAGAACTTTCCGCCCGGATTGTAACGGCAGCAGATGGTTTCAGGGATACCGCAGGTTTTTTCTACTGCGTCAATGTGTGTTATATCGTCAAGATTGATTATTGCACCGAGTTCCTTTGCATATTTGAATTCTTCAAGCGGAGTATCGTTTGATGAGAACATTATGTTTGAACAGTCAAAACCGCATTTTTCGCTCATAACAAGCTCAGAATATGATGAGCAGTCAGTTCCGCAGCCCTCTTCTTTAAGAATTTTGAGGATTGACGGGTTAGGTGTAGCCTTTACGGCGAAAAATTCCTTGTAGCCCTTGTTCCACGAAAAAGCCTTTTGAAGTCTTCTTGCGTTTTCTCTTATACCTTTTTCGTCATATATGTGAAAAGGTGTAGGATATTCTTTTATTATTTCCCGAGCCTGCTGCTCTGTTATGAATGGTACTTTTGACATTATTCTATTCCTCCCTGTATTTATAAAACATAGAATAATAGTATAACATTTAAGGCACTTTTGTCAACATATAATGCGGAATTGCGATTATTTTGCAGAAAGAGGTAATATATGAAAAAGTTTGTTTCAATCTTTATGTCACGCACACAGTATGATATAAGGCTTATTGTGCTTTATGCTTTGAATGTAGCCGATTATCTGTTTACGCTTGTGCTGATTTCGAGCGGAATATTTATCGAGGCAAATCCGATTTTGTCGGTGAATATTGACGGTTTATGGGGATTTGTTCTTAAATGTATTGTTCCGCTTTTTCTTCTTGCTTATCTTCACATACGGTTTTCAATGGACAAGCCAAAGCACGAAAAAGCCGTAAAAATACTTCTTGACTGTATAATAATATATTACGGTATTATCAATTTGTTTCATATTTTCTGGCTGACGGTGACCTGTATAATTTTTATGTGAATATTTATTCTTTTTCTGTCAGTTTCTGATACATTTTCATAAGCTCGGCGACACAGGTTGACTCGGTTGTGGTTTTTACATCAAAGCCGTAAGCATTCATAACAGCACGGTCATTGTTCTGGTGTGCTTTTCTGAGTTCGGGGGGCATAGTTGTTTCATCATACAAATCAGCGAGAGAACAGTCGAGATATAACGCCCTTGCGTCGAGTATAGCCTGAGCGGTCTGTTCGATTTTTTCTTTTTGCTGAGGTGTAGGGTTACACCACGGAAAGTTGTTGTAAACGATGTCTTTGGAATATCTGTAATCGCTTTTCAATCGTCCACATACTGCCCTCGTCCAAGCCATGTGAACATTTGAAATCAAAATACCAAAATCATAAATAGTGGCATTTGGTATGATTAAATTTGCGTTTGTTGATATAGTGTTTTCGTCTAAAAATCCTAATGGTATATATTTTCTTTTTTCAGAAGATGTGCTTGGTATAATTATGAATGATTTTGGATTATATGTTTCTCTAAACAATGTTGGTGTTTCAGCTAATTTTTGAGTTCCTTTATCAGAACTGTTTAATCGCATTTCTTTTACTTTTTCAACTCTTTGCATTACATAAGGCATTTTCCGTAATTCGGCAGGACTAACGCCGACAAGCCATAAACACCAACGTTTTTTATTGTTTATGAACTCTTTTGCACCTACTAATTGCTTTATGTACTTTTTAGCATTTGGCTCTTTTTTTAGAAAATCCTCTAATTCATCATTTTCAATGATTAGATTTCCGCCGTCAGTAGGTTGACACCCTTTTGTAATAGGATATACATTACATAATGGTTTGTTTCGACTTTCAATAAAGACCATAGGTGCATTTGTTAAATAAAAGTTAATATCTGTGACTTCTTGAAAATGATTATCTGAAAATAATCTTTTGAGTTTGTTGACTGTTGTGCTAAATCCTATTATTACGCAGTGAACACTTGCTTTTAAACTGGCTTCACTATCCCATAAAAAGGTATTGTACGCAAAATCAATATTTATTTTGTATTTGTCATATAAAGGTTTCCATAGGGCAGACACTTGTTCGCCTTGCGTTATAGAATTTGTAGATACAAATGCGGTTTTTATATTAGTGTTATACATTAGTTCTGATGATTTTTTGTACCAACCACAAACAAAATCTAATAACCCTGATTTTTTGTTATCTTTAAAAAGATTCATTAAATCAGACTTCTGTTCTTTTGTCATATATTGAGCACCCACAAACGGCGGATTGCCCATAATATAATTGAGTTCGTGCTTTGGAACAACGCTTTCCCAGTCAGTCCGCAGTGCGTTGCCCTCAACTATGTTTGCGTATGATTTTAATGGCAAAAAGTCAAGACTCATATGAACAATGTCCTCTGTTTCTTTCATCATCTGACTTTCGGCAATCCACAGTGCCGTTTTTGCTACCGTTACGGCAAAGTCGTTTATTTCTATGCCGTAAAACTGACCTATTGAAACTTTTATCGGGTTGAACTGGTCGCCGAATAATATCTGTCCTTTTGTTCGTCCGAGGTTGAGTTCCTTTAATACTTCGTTTTCCAGTTTTCTCAAAGATATATATGTTTCAGTAAGAAAATTTCCCGAACCGCAGGCAGGGTCAAGAAATTTAAGACTTGCCAGCTTGTCCTGAAACGCTCTCAGCTTTTTCTCCCGTGTTTTTGTTACGGTATCGGCTTTTATGGTATCAAATTCTTCTTTCAGATCATCAAGGAACAGTGGGTCAATCACTTTATGTATGTTTTCGATAGAAGTATAGTGCATACCGCCTTTTCGTCTTGTTTCGGGGTTTAGTGTGCTTTCAAAAACTGCACCGAAAATTGTAGGACTGATATTACTCCAATCAAAATTTTCGCTTGCATTACGCAAAAGAAGATTTACTATTTTTTCATTAAATCGTGGAATTTCAATATTTTCATCAGCAAACAATCCGCCGTTTACATACGGAAAAGACGCAAGCTCATCGTCCATATACGGATCTCTGTCCTCGGGCTTTGTGTCAAGCACTTTAAAAAGCTCTATCAGTGCATTTCTGCTGTCCTTAATGCTGAACTGCTGTAAATAATTATGAAATTTCAGATGTTCGCCGAAAATTCCCGAATCTTCCGCATACAGACAGAATACTAACCGCACACAAAGCATATTAAGGCTTTTTAATGTATGCTCATTTGTTTTGTCCTTGTACTGTTCTAGCAGTTCCTTGTACAGAATACCAACCATTTCACCGGCTTTGAGTGATATTTCCATTTCTTTTTTGATATTACTGTCGGCAGTATCAACAAGAAATTTAAGACGGTAGTATTCTTTGTCTAAATCTTTCAATAATATTTTTTCGGGTTCGCCGTTTGGCTGTTCCATATCATATACATAAAATTCCTTGAAATTACAAGTCACAATCCAACGTGGGCGAATTGAATACGGCAGTTCGGCAGAATATCTTTTTGCCTGCTGAAACGGCGACAGCAGTGTTCCGTCAGATTGTTTGATCGGCTTACTCAGGTCTTTGTCACGACTTTTCTGTTCAATCAGAACATGAGTGGACGGAATAAATCCGTCAATAAAGCTTGTATGGTCAAGATGTACCTGTTCTTCAAAGTTAATGAATTTTTCGGGTTCGCTTATTCCCAGAACACGCAGTAAATGCGACCAGAATTTTTGACTTTCGCCCTTTTCGTAGCCTTTTCCGTTCCAAAAATCCGCAAATTCTTTTGCAGCTTTTCTCTGTTCAACATCTGTCATAAAATTTCCCTCCTGTTTTTATTTTATTATATCACAAAAATATTACATAATAAATAGTCCGAGTTTTAATATTGCCTGAATTTTGTTATTATGATAAAATAAAGACATAACAATATTATGAAATTGTGGAGGACACTATGGCTGAAATAAATCAGGAATTTGAAATGTTGAAACAGGAATGTCTGCAATGTCAGAAATGCGATTTGTGCAAAACACGCACGAATGTTGTTTTTGGAACAGGCGTTGATAATGCCGAGGTTATGTTTATAGGTGAAGGTCCGGGAGAAAACGAGGATTTAAAGGGTGAACCGTTTGTCGGCAGAGGAGGACAGCTGCTTGATAAAATGCTTGCGGCTGTTGACCTTGACCGCAAAAAGAACATTTATATTGCAAATATAGTTAAGTGCCGTCCGCCGAAAAACCGTGACCCTTTGCCTGAGGAACAGGAACAGTGCATAGGCTGGCTGAGAAAACAGTTTGCAATACTTCGTCCAAAGATTGTTGTATGTCTTGGCAGAATTGCCGCCGCAAAAATCATAAAGCCCGACATCAAGATAACAAAAGAACACGGAATATTTTTTGAAAAGAACGGAGTTCTTATGATGGCGGTTCTGCACCCTGCGGCACTTCTGAGAAATCCGAACAACAAGCCTGCCGCCTTTGAGGACTTTTTGAAGTTGCAGGAGAAAATAAAAGAAATATGCGACCATACCTATGACGAACAAAAATCCGAATAATGAAGAAAAACACCCTTTTGGTTCAATTCTGAAAAACCGAAAGGGTGTTTTTGAGTTTATAAAACTTTTTTAAATTTTGAAATCAATTTCGTAATCCGAGCGGTTAATTGCACAGAGAATACCTCTTGCCGACGCTTTGAAGATACCGTGTGAAATACCTACGCCGAAAACCGTCTTGCCGTTCGGGTCTTTGAGCTGAATATAAGAAATAGCCTTTGAGTCCGAACCTTGTGAAATAGCGTGTTCGTTGTATGAAACAAACTTAAAGCCGTCAATTCCGATTGTCTGCAAAGCCTTGAAGAATGAGTCGATAGGACCGTTGCCTTCGCCGTAAATTTCAACATCTTTGTTAAGGCTTTCAATATGAACAGTACCTTTAAAGGTTGCGTGGTCAGCGTCAATATTGTTGACGATATGCTTTACAAGCCACAGCTTTTGCTTGATGTCAATGTAGTTTTTGTTAAATACATTCATAAGCTCATCGGCGGAAAGCTCACGGCCTATGCGGTCACATTCAGCCTTTACGAATGAACCGAATTCTGTATGCATTGCTTTCGGAATTTCATAACCAAAGGTATTCTGCATAACGAAAGCCGCACCGCCCTTGCCTGACTGTGAATTTATGCGTATGATAGGCTCGTACTGGCGACCTACATCTGCAGGGTCAATCGGAAGATACGGAATTTCCCATTGTTCCGAATTATGCTCTTTCATATAGGCAACACCCTTGTTAATTGCGTCCTGATGTGAGCCTGAAAATGCGGTGAATACCAGGTCGCCAACGTATGGCTGACGTTCGTTGATTTTCATTTTTGTGCAGCGTTCATAGATTTCACGGTATTTCGGCAGGTTGCTGAAATCCAGTTCAGGATTAACACCCTGAGTGTACATATTGAGTCCTACTGTTACAATGTCAAGATTGCCTGTACGTTCACCGTTTCCGAACAGAGTACCCTCAATTCTTTCTGCACCTGCAAGCATAGCAAGCTCGGCACACGCAACACCTGTTCCACGGTCATTGTGTGGATGTACGCTGATTATTGCTGACTCTCTGTTCTTTAAGTGAGTAACAAAGTATTCTATCTGGTCGGCATAAGTGTTAGCTGTACACATTTCAACGGTATTCGGCAGATTGAGTATAACAGGATTTTCGGGGGTAGGTTGCAGAACGTCCATAACAGCCTCGCATATTTTAACGGAATTTTCTACTTCCGTTCCCGAAAAACTCTCAGGGGAATATTCAAGACGGAAGTTTGTGTCGCCGTCATAATTGTCAATGAGTTCTTTAATCAGCTTTGCACCCTCAACGGCAATATCGATAACTCCGTCCATATCTTTTTTAAAAACAACCTTACGCTGTAATGTTGATGTTGAATTGTAGAAATGCACGATTACATTCTTTGCACCCTTTACAGCCTCAAAGGTCTTGCGGATAAGGTGTTCTCTTGCCTGAACAAGCACCTGAATTGTTACATCGTCGGGAATGTGATTGCCCTCGATAAGCTCACGACAGATTTCGTATTCTGTTTCTGACGCTGACGGAAAGCCTATTTCAATTTCCTTGAATCCCATATCGCACAGAGCGTGGAAAAATTCCAGCTTCTGCTGTAAATTCATAGGGTCAACGAGTGCCTGATTGCCGTCACGCAGGTCAACCGAACACCATATCGGTGCTTTTGTTATAGTATTATTCGGCCACTGTCTGTTTTCGAGTTTAATCTGTTCAAACGGAACATATTTTTTGTATCCTTCGTTCATTTTTTTACCTCCTGAAAATATTGATTAAAAATAACCGATAAAAATTTCTGAGTTCATCAAAAAACCCGTCCCAAGTCCTGCGGACAAGGGACGGGCATTAAGCTCGTGGTACCACCCTGAATTCAGACACATTAAAGTGTCCCTCAATAAGCCTCAAACAAGGCTTCGGTCTTTAACGCAACCCTGCGTTCTGCCCTGTCAAAGTGAGCGGACAGAAAACTCCGGAATGAGCTATACATACAATCCCTGACATCACCTTACACCAACCGATGACTCTCTTTGCACGAAAGATTGTATCTTGTTTCCTTCACAGTTTTTATTGAACTATTCATTTTATAGTATTATATACTCTCCAATCGAAATTTGTCAAGGCTTTTATTATTTTTTTGCATAATAAGTAAAAATAAACAAAAAATAGTAATAATAACATACTTGACAATATACCCATAAGGGGTATATTATAATTCATAATGCATAATGCATAATTCATAATTATCGGTGCCAACCGTTAGTTTGTCTGCTGATGTCAGGTTTATGTGAACCATAACTTTATTTGAATTTTAAATTTCGGAAAATAATATAAAGAGGTGTATCTTATGGAAGAAAAACAATGCTGTTCTTGTAATAATGCGAAAGAAAATACGGAAAATTCACAATGCTGTCACTATAAAAACACTCCACGCACAGAAGAAGAGCAAAAACTTTTACAGAACCGTATCAACAGAATTATCGGTCAGCTCGGCGGAATAAAAAATATGATAGACGACAACCGTTACTGCGGAGATATTCTCATACAGATTTCAGCCGTTGAAAGTGCATTAAAATCTTTGGGGTATATAATAATGCAAAATCATCTTGAAACCTGCGTCGCCGAACAGATAAAAAACGGCAACGATGAGATTATCAAGGAAGTAATGGAGCTTTTTAAGCGTTTTTCGTGAGGTCTTTAATAATGAAACAGAACTTTGATATAACAGGAATGAGTTGTGCATCTTGCAGTGCAAGAGTTGAAAAAGGCGTTTCAGCAGTTGACGGTGTAAAAAATGTCAGCGTAAATCTTCTGAAAAACAGTATGACGGTTGATTTTGACGAAAGTATCACCGATGCTCAGAAAATCATATCAGCCGTTGAAAACTGCGGCTACGGTGCAACACTGAAAGCCGAAAACAATCCGAAAATAAATGAAAAGAAACAGGACAGTACAGAAGTCATTATGAAAAAAATGCGGTTAAGGCTTATTGTGTCGCTTATATTTACAATTCCGCTGTTCTATATTTCTATGGGGCATATGGCGGGCTGGTATCTGCCCGATTTTCTGCTCGGCGAAAAAAATATACCGGCTTTTGCATTTACGCAATTTTTGCTTGTTCTGCCTGTTATATTTGTAAATGCAAAATACTATACAAACGGCTTTAAGTCACTTTTCAAAGGTTCGCCGAATATGGATTCGCTTATTGCGATAGGCTCGGCTGCGGCGGTTTTGTACGGGATTTATGCAATATACGGAATTATCTATTCTGTTGCCGACGGTAATGTGTCACAGGCACACAGCTTTGGAATGAATTTATACTTTGAGTCGGCAGGAATGATTTTAACGCTTATTACACTCGGAAAATATTTTGAAACCCGTGCAAAGCGAAAAACCTCTGACGCAATTTCAAAGCTTATGGATTTATCCCCTAAAACCGCAACGGCTATCCGTGACGGAAAAGAAACAGAAATTTCTGTTTCAGAAATAAAAGTGGGGGATATCCTTGTTGTAAAATCGGGCGAATCAATCCCGACAGACGGCGTTATAACCGAGGGTAATGGTACACTTGACGAATCGGCACTGACGGGCGAAAGCATACCCGTTGAAAAAACCGTCGGCGACAGTGTTATCGGTGCAACCATAAGCAAATCGGGATATTTTAAAATGCGTGCCGAAAAAGTCGGAACGGATACAGCACTTTCACAGATTATAAAACTTGTTGACGAGGCGACATCATCAAAAGCACCTGTTGAAAAACTGGCCGACAAAGTAAGCGGAATTTTTGTTCCGATAGTAATTACTGTTGCCGTTATTGCGACGGTTGTGTGGCTGCTGCTTGGCTACGGCTTTGAGTTTGCACTGTCAATCGGAATTTCGGTGCTTGTAATTTCCTGCCCCTGTGCATTGGGACTTGCAACACCTACCGCTGTTATGGTCGGAACAGGCAGAGGTGCGGCAAACGGCATACTCATAAAGTCCGCCGAAAGTCTTGAAACGGCACACAGCATAGATACCGTTGTATTTGATAAAACAGGTACAATAACAATGGGCGAACCGTCTGTGACGGATATAATATGCTTTGACGATACCGACAGAACAGAACTGCTTTCGGCGGCACTGTCAATAGAAAGGCTTTCCGAACACCCATTATCAAGAGCGATAGTTAAACAGGCAGAACAGGAAAATATCACACCCTTTGAAATAACCGGTTTTCAGCAGTATGCAGGCTACGGAGTA
>JBJEOP010000108.1:0-39982 GCA_051880775.1 Acutalibacteraceae bacterium | reverse complement strand
CTGAATCTCAGCCGACAGAAGAACCTAAAATCGAATCTCCTGTTATCGACTTTACCGACGAGGCTGAATCTCAGCCGACAGAAGAACCTAAAATCGAATCTCCTGTTATCGACTTTACCGACGAGGCTGAATCTCAGCCGACAGAAGAACCTAAAATCGAATCTCCTGTTATCGACTTTACGGACGAGGCTGAACCTCAGCCAACGGAAGAACCTAAAATCGAATCTCCTGTTATCGACTTTACAGATGAGGCTGACGCTCAAACTCCGGACAACGATACATCAGACAACAACACAGAGCAGAAGAATGCAAACGCTCCTGCCGAAATAAATAATAATACTAACAATCCTGCCGCACCTAACGCTTATAATCCTTGGATGCAGCAGCCGCAGCAGCCACAACAGGCTCCTAACGGCAACCAGCAGCAACAGCCGCAGTATCCTTGGGGCTATAATCCCTGGATGCAGCAGCCGCAACAGCCACAGCAGGCTCCCAACGGCAACCAGCAGCAACAGCCGCAGTATCCTTGGGGCTACAATCCCTGGATGCAGCAGCCGCAGCAGGCTCCTAACGGTGATCAGCAACAGCAGCCGCAGTATCCTTGGGGCTACAATCCCTGGATGCAGCAGCCGCAGCAGGCTCCTAACGGCGATCAACAGCAACAGCCGCAGTATCCTTGGGGCTACAATCCCTGGATGCAGCAGCCGAACGGTCAGTATAATCCTTATGCTATTCCTCCTCAGGCACAACAACCTGTAAATAACGAGCAGAGCATCGCTCCTTCAAATGAACCTGTACAAGACGTTCCGACTGCCGTTCCTTCAAATGAACCTGTACCCGACGCTCCGACTGCCGTTCCGTCTAACGAACCTATACCCGATGCTCCGGCTGCCGTTCCGTCAAATGAACCTATACCCGACGCTCCGACTGCCGTTCCGTCTAACGAATCTCATTCCGACGGAAACACGTCTGTCAATCCTCATTCGGTTGATATGACAGGCTTAAAGGTATTTACAAGCAACGAAGCAAATCAGATGAACACAGCACATATTCAGATTCCGGAGGGCTATCAGGCAATAGGTGACAGTGCGTTCTCAGGCAATCAGATTGTTGAGGCGATCGAGCTGCCGTCAACAATTACGAAAATAGGTGAAAAAGCCTTTGAAAATTGTGCAAGGCTCATCACAATTAACATACCTGAGGGTGTCACGGAAATGGGTCGTGCTACATTTGCCGGCTGTGCAAGCCTTGAAAAGCTTGTTCTCCCGTCAAGTATTCAGCGTATCCGACAGAGTACATTCAGCGGATGTGAAAAACTCCACGAGTTTGTAATTCCGGACAGCGTACACGGTCTTGGAAAACACGCATTCCTTAACTGTGAACAGCTTGAAGAGGTTAATGTTCCTAACGGCGTTACAGAGCTTCCCGAAAATGTATTCAGCGGATGCAGATCTCTGAAAAAAGTAACCGTTCCCGAATCTGTTGTCAATATAAGAAAAAATGCATTCAGCTGGTGTGAGTCGCTTACGACCGTAAATATTCCTGAGGCAGTAACTGAAATTGATGCAGGTGCTTTCTGCGGATGTGCGTCACTCAAAACAATCAATATTCCGCATAACCTTGTAAGCATCGGCTACGGTGCATTCAGCAAATGCAGCAATCTCAGATCACTTGTTCTTCCTGACACAGTAACGGATATAGCCGAAAATGCATTCAACGGCTCAAACAGAACACTTGTTGTAAAATGTTCACACGACAACAGCTATATCAAACATTATTGCAGAATGAACAGAGTTAAATGCAAGGATATTGACAGCTGATAAAAGCCTTTTATTTCAAAGCTCAAAAGCGGCAGGAGTTCCCTGCCGCTTTTTTAACAAGATTTTAACTATACAAAATCAAGGAGGTGTCTTTATGCAATATTTCACAGAACAACAGCTGAAAGAAATGGAGCAAAAAATCAAATCCGAATTTAAAGGTCACACGGGAACAGTATATCTCGCTTATCTGAAAAAAATCACCGAGCTTAACCGTCAGTGTGCCGAGGGCATAGACAAACACAAAGAACTGACTCAGGCTATTTCCGAAATGCAGCTTTTTTCTGAGAGATATGTTCCGCACGCTGAAAAAGTTGATGTTAATGACGAGGACGCTGACGCTTATGAGTACGAAAACTATGATTACGGTTCGGACGGCGATAATTAAAAATATATCGGTTATCCGTTTTATATGAAAAAATTGTAAATTCGGTTTAAGACTATATCATTTGTACGGATTTTTTGATAAAATGAATAAAATTATAAAATACAAAGGAATGTCATAAATGAATCTGTTTTATCTTTTAAAACCAAAATCAACCGTAGCATATTTATATAAGACAAACACGATCCGACAGGGACTTGAAAAAATGCGTATTCACGGCTACTCCGCAATTCCTGTTATAGATGACAGCGGCGAATATATCGGAACCGTGAGCGAGGGCGATTTTTTGTGGCATATTCTCAAATACAAAAAAGAGGACATCAAATCTCAGGAACAGTACAGTATTCTCGATATTGTCAACGAAGAACGCAATCTGCCTGTAAAAATCAACGTTACAATGGACGAGCTTTTGCTGAGAGTTATGGATCAGAACTTTGTTCCCGTTATAGACGACCGCAATATGTTTATCGGAATTATCACACGCAAGGACATAATCAAGTATTTTTATGAAAAATCCAAAAAAGATGATTCCGATAAATCCGAAAAACAATAAAAATTCAGGTGTCACAAGTTTTCCCTGTGACACCTGTTTTTATATTCTTATTTTATTTTTCGGATTTATGCGTTTTATCGGCTTGATTCCTGAGCTGCTGCCGATGCTGATGACTGAGATGAAGTTTCGGTTGAAGTCTGGGTATTTGTTACAGGCATTTCTGTTATGTTGTATGCTGCCTTGTTTGAAACAATCCAGTTGTTATAAACTTCCTGATATGTAGTGTCAACATCATTATAGAACTTGTCGTCATAATTGTTGAGATACTCCTGTGGAATTGTTTTATTTGTATCAACAGGAATATTCTGAATATTTTCAACATAATAATACTTGTAATTTATTACATCTCCGACCTTATACTTATCACTGTATCCTTTATCGGTGCATTTTGCCGTAACATTTATTTCCCAGAACCAGTCATATTCGTTTTCATAATCAACATAGCTTTGGTTATTTTTAGAATTGAGATATGCTTTAAGTACAAGCTTAGGCTCAACCTTTGTAATCCTTAATGTAGCACCCCAATCATCTGAAACGCTGCTCGAACTGACTTCTTGTTCTACATAAACACCCTCTGAGCTCAGAGCGGCTTCAAGCATATCGTTAAACTGGCTGTCTATTGCTGCGAGGTCAACTCCGTCAAGTGTAGCAGGATATTCCAATGCACCCTCAACGGTGTATTCCTTGTTTGTGCTTGTAATATTGATTGCGTTTGTTTCAGCCTTTGATTCATTGTAGCTTGCCGTAACGGTAAACTTTTCGCCGTTTGCAAACTTATCGCTGTCGCCGTCAATGTAGAAGTTTACATTATTTCTTACATATTCGTCACAGCCTGTTGTGTCAAACTCAACCTTTACTTTCGGAGATACGCCCGTGTATTCAATCTTCAAGCCTTCAAACGGGTCAATGTCAGTAGCCTCTGTAAGTCCTTCAACGGTATATTCAAAGGTAGCGTCAGAAATACCTATGCCGGCTTCCTGTAATTTCTTTTCATTATAGCTGAGCTTTATTGTAACAACATCGCCGTTTGAGAAATTTTCCTTTTTGTCAGATACAATCGAATAATCCATTGATGACACTGCCGAGCTGAATTTTGAATATGCTTCAAGATACTGAGCATACTGATTAGGGTTTATTTCATCAGGATTGCCATAAAGTGCAATCGCTGCCTCGTCGAGCTGATCCCTGTTCAGCGACATACTGATTGTTCCCTTGCCGTTAATTCCCTCTGCGGACACATCACAGCTTTCCTTACCCGAAACGGTAACGCCCTTGTTGCCTGCACAGCCTGATAAACACGTTGCAATAACTGCCGCAGATACCGCTGTCGCAGAAAGCATTTTTACAAACTTCTTCATTTATACTTCCCCCACAATAATATTTATGATACAAAAATGTTATCATTTATTACAAGAAAATGTCAATGCACATTATACATAATTATTCGTTTTAAAAATGTCATTTTTCTATTTATTTTACGAAAAAGTAATCAGTATTTATTTAACCATTCAAATATAACTTTTTCATCTTCTGAGTGCAGTCCATGAACATCATCATCACATTTTATAAAAGTACATTCTGTGCCGTTCTCTTTAAATTTGTCATTCAAAGCCTCAGCCTGTACAAATGATACTTGCTTATCATATTTGCTATGAATCATTAGTACCGGTACATCAATTTCATCAGCCCAGCATATTGCAGAGCGTTTTTCATAATCATACGGTAAATCTTCGGGTGAACCCCCAATATAATTATTCAAAACTTTTTTCATATCATCTCTGCTGTTATATGACTCAACCAAATCACTGACCGCAGAAACAGCAATTATTCGTTTTACTCTGTTGTCCTGTCTTGCTGTCATATATGCCATCATTCCACCACGGGAAACTCCTGCAACACACAAATCACTCATATCAACAAAATCAAAATCATTTTCACACATATCAATCAGAGCGATTATATCATTTAAATCCTCACCGCCAAATTGGTCAATACCTGTTCCTCCGTCAGTCCCACGATACTGTGAAGCAACAACTATTCGATTAGTAGCAGTACAGATGTTTGCTGTATCTTCATCATTCAACAAACCGATTTTACTGTTACCGCCTCTGTTATATATTATACATTTATACGGTTTTTCATTTTCAATACATTCAACAGGAATTGAAATATATGCTTTTACATAATAACCGTCCGAATCATATGTAAATTTATACGACACACATTTCTGAGCCAAATCTCCTACAAGATTTAATCTTTGTATGTCGTAAATTTCATCACAGCTATAATTCACAAAATTATAAATACTGCTTTCTTCCGGCTCTGTTTTCTGTCCGTTACTACACCCAACAAACATAAACAATAAAAAAGCAACTAAACATACACTTAAAATTCTTTTCATCTGATACCTCATAAGCATCAATTATTTATTTTCAGACCTCTATTTTTTTACAAAGCTCAATAAGGTCGTCAAAGGTTTCAAGCTCGCCTGCCTCTTTACGCATTGCTGCGGCGTTCGGCATACCTTTGAAGTACCACGCAACGTGCTTTCTTGCCTCTCTCATTCCGTTGTACTCACCCTTGTATTCACAAAGCTTAATAATATGACGCAGCAAAACCGAGATTTTTTCTGCATTTGAAACGGGCAGCGACGGTCTGTCGTGACCTATAAGCCGTGAAATTTCCGAGAAAATCCACGGATTTCCCAGAGCCGCCCTGCCTATCATTACAAGGTCGCAGTTTGTCTGTTCAATCATTTTTGCCGCTGATTCCGCCGAGGTTACATCTCCGTTTCCGATAACGGGAATTTTCACCGCACGTTTAACCTGTGCAATAATATCCCAGTCGGCTGACGGCATATACTGCTGTTCCCGTGTTCTGCCGTGAACTGTTATTGCGTCTGCTCCTGCCGATTCGCATATTTTTGCCACTTCAACGGCATTTACGGAATTTTTATCCCAGCCCTTGCGGATTTTTACCGTAACGGGTACCGGAACGGCTTTTTTCACAGCCTCAACGATTTTTCCGCACAAATCGGGATCTTTCATAAGTGCCGAGCCTGAGCCGTTACAGGCAATCTTCGGTGCAGGACACCCCATATTTATATCAATTATATCGGGAGAATACTCCATTGCGATTTTTGCCGCCTGTGCCATAACATCGGGTTCATAACCGAAAAGCTGTACAGCCGCCGGTCGTTCTGCTTTTGAGAGTTCAAGCAGCTCCCGTGATTTATCGTTATTATATGTTATGCCCTTTGCACTGACCATTTCGCCGACAACATAAGCCGCACCGAAATCAACACACAATTCCCTAAACGCTCTGTCGGCAACTCCCGCCATAGGTGCAAGAGCCGCATAACCTTCAATATTTACATTTCCTATTTTCATTTCTTCTCACCCTGTTTCATCAGAAATCAATTTAATCCCTATGCGGATTTTTAATATTATTCCAGTAATTTTTGTATGCCTGTTCGGTTTTATTCAAATCGGGTTCATAGTAAACAGTGCCTTTGAGGTTATCGGGCATATACTGTTGTTCAGTCCAGTGATCAGGAAAATCGTGCGGATATTTATAAAACTGTCCTTTGTTTTTTACATCATCACCGTCATAGTGCTTATTCTGCAAACAGCGTGGAAAACCGCCGCCCTTGCCGTTCTGAACATCTGCCATAGCCTGATTGATTGCATTATAAGCCGAGTTTGACTTAGGCGACAGGCAAACAAGAATAACTGCGTCGGCAAGCGGTATTCTCGCCTCGGGCATACCTACCATCATTGCCGCATCAACCGCTGACTTTACTATCGGGATAATATTCGGGTTTGCAAGTCCGACATCTTCACAGGCACAGACCATAAGCCGTCTGCAAGCTGACGGCAAATCCCCTGCAAGCAAGATTCTTGCAAGATAATGAATTGCGGCGTCGGGGTCAGAACCACGCATTGACTTCTGAAAAGCCGACAGCAAATCATAATGTTCGTCACCCTCACGGTCATATTTCATAGCACTTTTCTGAGTTAATGACCTTACCGTTTCAAGAGTGACGGTGCGTTTGTTTTCAACAATCGGACTTGAAATGGTTGAAAGTTCAACCGCATTCAGGGCTTTTCTTACATCTCCGCCGCAGGCGTATGCTATGTGTTCAACAGCCTTTTCAGATATTTCGATTTCTTCGTTTAACTCATTACGCATAAAGTCAAATGCACGGTTTACCGCAACAATAACGTCATCTTTTTCAACCGATTTAAACTCAAAAACTGTTGAACGGCTTAGTATTGCACTGTAAACATAAAAATACGGATTTTCGGTTGTCGAGGCAATAAGCGTTATACTTCCGTTTTCGATAAATTCAAGGAGCGTCTGCTGTTGCTTTTTATTAAAATACTGAATTTCGTCAAGATAGAGAAGTATTCCGTTCATACCCGAAAATCCCGACAATTCCGAAACGATATTTTTTATATCGGCAGTTGATGCTGTTGTGCCGTTGAGCTTTCGCAGTGTTTTGTTGGTTTGCTTTGCGATAATGGACGCAAGGGTTGTCTTGCCTACTCCCGACGGACCGTAAAACACCATATTCGGAATTTGTCCCGACTCAATAATATTTCTCAAAGGCTTGTTTTTATCCAAAAGATGATGTTGTCCGACAATATCATCAAGCGAATGTGGTCTTATTCTGTCAGCGAGCGGAGTGTTCATATATTTCACCACTTTTATAAAAATCAAAAATTCAATTTCGGGTATCATTCTAATGCAACAAGGTCTGATTTTTCATAACGGTTATGTCCTTGTAGTTGCTTTTTGTACTTCCAGCATTTAATAGCATCTTCCAAAGACTTACCTTGATTATCCGCAAAGAAATCCCTTATATAAGTATTGTATTCAAACTGTCTGTCAATTTTTGTTTTTCCCTTTTTCTTATCTTCAAGAATCTGATAATAAGCCGCAATCGCTTCTTTATAGGTTTTTCCCGTATTGGTTTTCAGCCATTTTTGAAAAGCGACATTAAAAGAAAAGCTATTTCCTATATGTTCCTTAAAAAACGCCCTGTGCTTTTCCGAGCAAACAAAATTATCTTCAATTTTTGTATCCTCGGTAATATCGCATAGCACCGTTGCTTTTTTCTTTGCGGTTGATACAGGCTTTACCTTACCCGTATCGAGAAAATAGGCAATTCTGTCGGTCAGCTCTATTTTTCCGCCCGAAACAGGCAGACCGTTTTTTCTGCAAAAATCCAATAATTCTTCTTTCAGATAATAAAAATCACAAAATGTCTTGCTGTCTGTATTTTTATCTAAAACTGGTCTTTCAGCCATAAATATCCTCTTATCCTCTTTTCAGCTTTCTGTTTAACGCTATGATTATAACACTTCAACGCTTAATTATCAATCGGAATTTAATCATTAAAAGCCTGTAAACAGCACAAAAAGCGGTTCAATATCCGTTTTACCGAATACTGAACCGCTGTACAGTATGATTTTTTACAAGATTATTGTGCTACTTCAAGAAGTTTTTTGCTGATACGGGCAGTAACCTCAATATAATAGGCAAGGTCAGCTTAACCATTGATGTCTTTTTTGAATTTCTCAATTTTTTTGTTTGCCTTTTCCATATTATCGTCAAAAACTGCACTTCTCAAATCCGACCAGAAATCATATACATCCGAACGGAAATCTGACCAATCGTCATAAACATCTGAGCGGGTATCTGACCAGTTGTCATATTCATTTGAACGAATGTCCCACCATTCTTTATAAGATGCAGTATCTTTTGCATCGTCTAAAATACCGTCATAGAAATCTTTGAACATATCATCCAGTATGCCGTCATAAATTTCGTCAAATATCTTGTCCCCACCATCGTCATATACATTGTCAAACAATTCTTCAAGTTCCTCATATTTGTCGTCATTAGAACTGTCAGATGAAATAATCATCTCAGCGTATTTCAGGCTGTATGCTCTCATTCTGTCGCACAACGCCTTGTGCTTTTCATTAACATCAGCATAAAACGCTACAATCTTATCAACATTTTGTACATATTTATCGTATGTGTTGATATCCGCCTTTATTTTTTCATATTCTTTTGTCAATGGTGAAATAGTATCCTCTACATCTTTTTCAACCACCTCATTAAGTTCCTCTACGGAATTAACACCTGTTTCCACGGAACTGTTTTCAGCTTTCGGATTTTCTGTAACAGAACCTTCACTGTTATCTTCGGAACTTTCTGCCTTACTTGGTTCAGTGCTTTCCTGCATTTCTGAACTTTCCTGTACTTCTGAGCTTTCATCTGCTGATGACTGCGGTTCACTGCTTTCATCTTTTGGTGCTGATGTTTCGCTTGGCTGTGAGCTTGCAGTTGATGTTGTGCCTGTCTGTGTTCCTGAATTTGACTGACAACCACTCAGAACAGACGAACAGGACACAAGCATAAGCATTGCAAGGACTGTACACATCAGTTTTTTCTTTGACTTCTTCATAATTCATTCTCCTCTTTTTTTTAATAAATTTTTATGTATTTGTAACATCTGCTTTTTGCAGTTGTTTCTTTTGCTGTATTTTAAGTACAAGCATACCTACCGCCGCAACAAGAATTACAGCCGCACATATATAATAAATATAGTGTGCCGCACCAATATCATAATACATATTCGGCAATGCTCCACGGTCTTTGAAATCCCAGCTTAAAAGGCTGAAAATTCCAAAAGTCAAACCGTTAAAAATCAGCATTACAACGGGTTTTCTGAGTGCTGAAAATATTAGCGTTGCCAGTGCAAGCACTCCAAAAGCCGCAATCATCACAACACATATTGTGCCAATGGTCTGATATTGACCGCCTAATGCAGAACCTGCTGAACTGTATATTTTTGCAAAGTCAAGCAAGGATATATCTTTGCCATTCATAGTTGTGCTGTCAGGATATTTATCAAGCAGTTCACGATATTCTGCATTTGCTGACGCATAAGGCAAGAAAAAAGAAACAACAACCATAAGCGACGCAACTATTGCCACTACGGTAAGGACAAGAAATATTTTTTTGTTTTTTTCATCATTTTTTACATTTTCCATAATAATTCCTCCTGAAAACAAAAATTATTGATATAATAGTACATCAAGAATTAAAGGTTTTGTTAAGCTGTCAGCTTACATATAAATATTTATTTTATGATATAATTATGTATTGTCATATCAATGTAGGACATAGTAAACACCGGGCAACATAAATATACCGTAAATTATACACACTACCGCCAGAAATCCGAAAATAAATCTTTTTGTCGGTTTTTTTATCTTTTTAATGTAGGGAAGTCTTTCCTGAAACTGTAAAAAATCCGAAAAGCATACAAAAGGAATAACAAACAACAATAATATATTTTCCGTGAGATAAATTACAGCATTCGTATTTTTTCCGAAGGCGGCATATATTATATAAATAATCCCTATTGCAATCATATACAAAAATGTTGAAAATATCTTGACTGAAATTTTCGGACTTCTCAATCCCGGAAAGCTGTCAAAAAACCTGTCAATAATTGTATAGTCAGACGGTTTTCTGCCCTGCATAACCCTTGCTATATCATTGACGCTTTTGTATCTTTTTTCGGGATTGAACTCTGTACATTTTTTGATTATTTTTGACATTCTGCCCGAATACATTTCTTCATTCGGAAGCTTTCCGCCTGTAAGCATATAGTTTATAAGAACACCGAGTGCATAAATATCGGTTTGAGCATTTGACTGTCCGAAACCAAACTGTTCGGGTGCGGCAAAGCCCTCTGTTCCGAGTATTGTTGTGTCACGCACAGCCGTATTATTTACAGACCTTGAAATATCAAAATCAATAATTTTCACTGTTCCGTCGTCGCTTATCATAATGTTAGACGGCGTCAAGTCACGGTGAATTATATTATTTTTATGCAGGGTTTGAAGTCCGCAGCATAATTGTGATATAATATTTTTAGTTTCTTTTTCTGACAGCGGTTTTTCACTGCACAGCTGTTCAAGGGTTTTTCCTGCTACATACTGTTCAAGAACCGTACATATATGTCTGTCTCTTATTACATCAAACACTCTGATAATATTCGGGTGGTTTATGTTTATAAGTTTCTGATGGATTTCAAATTCTTCTTCGCCCATAATTTTCTTAATCATAAGGCGTTTTGTTTTTCTGTTTATTACAAGCTGAGTTCTGTCGTTTAAAGATGACAGAACATCAAACTGCCATAATTCATACGCAGTGTTTATATCAATAGCCATAATTACCTCAAAAATGATTTTTTATAATAATATCACATAAAAATTTATAAAGGAAGAGAAAAATGAAAAAATCTACTGATGAACTCTCAAAAATATTACAAAATAAAAAGAACCGAAAAGATTTAGAAGAATATCTTGACCGGAATAGGGATAATTTTTCAAACCTGACCTTTGCCGAACTTCTTGAACAAACTCTTAAAGAAAACAAAGTCAGCAAGACCGATGCAATAAAGCGTTCAAATCTTGAAAATCACTATGCTTATGAAATTTTCAGAGGCAAAAAAGATAAGAATCTTTCAAGAAATAAGGTTATTATGCTTTGTATAGGAATGGGCTCCGACCTTGAACAGACAAGAAAGCTTCTTCTGAAAAAGCAATACGCACCGCTTTATCCAAAAGACGAGCGTGACAGCATTATAATTTTCGGATTATTGCGAAAATTGTCCGTTATGGATATTAACACCCTGTTATACGAAAAAAACTTCGGGATTCTGGAATAAAGCCTGAAAGAATAATTTTATACAATAATTTTTTTAAATTCCTTAAAAGCTCAAAACAGCTGACACTACCCAAAAACAAAAGCCCGAAACAGCATTTCGGGCTTTTAATTTGGAATTGTTTAAGTCACTGTTAAGAATATAAATATAAAATTGACAGACTGTCGCTATGCAGTGCCATACTTGCAAAATTTAATTTCTTTAACAGTAAAGATCTGACATTCTTACACTGCCTGTCAGCTTGGATGTACCTGTCGGTGTCGTTACACCGCCGTCATAATATACGATATCTCCTTTTAAATTATGTGTTGTACTGTTATCGGAAGTATAGTAGCAAAGATTATCATAGGTAACATTAATTCCCGAATATTTCTGGGCGGCTGCTACCGTTGCATTCTTTGCGGCTGTGTTTCTGTCCCCAACCTTAGCACCCTTTGCTGCTGCCTCCGTTACAGATGTACCGTCAGGGTTTTTTGACTCGGTATTTATCATACCCGCTTTTACTGATGCATAGTATGTTTTACAGGCAATATTTACCGCTGATGCGTCTGACTGTCCGGCAGAACTGCCTGCACTGTTTACAATACTTAAAATCGCCGGAATAGCAATGGCTGCAAGAATTGCAAGTATTGCGATTACAACTACAAGCTCTACGAGTGTAAAACCTTTTTTGTTAGCCTGAGCGAGCCTTTTTTGTTCAATTTTCATTTATATTTACCCCTTTTAATATATTGCTAAACCGCCATTATATCAACTATAACAAGTAATGTACATATATTACCTCATTATGTACATAATTTCAATAATTTAAGAATATTTTTCATATAGAATATTGTGTTAAATTTTTGCACCTTTTTGTATATATTATATATTTTACCAAATATGTCAATAATTTATGTTCTTTTAATGAAATCTGCTGATTAAAAACATTACAAAGAAAAGTCTGCAAGAGCATTACAGGCTTTTATACAAAATATTTATATTTGTATCGACATTGCACAAAACATAACTAATACCGCATAAAGGCTGTATAAAAAAACTTTGTTTATAATATTTTTCTTTTTATTTAATGTATATGCAGTATTCCCGACATAAAAAGCCCCCACAACAACAATCGGTGAAACATATCTTATGTGCTGTGAGCAGGAATATGGATTTTTAAAACAAAATATATAATATGAAGTCATCATTGAAAAATACAGTATAATAAGAAAAATATCTGTGATTTTCATTGAGAATTTATCTTTTTTGAAAAGCGTAATTATCATTTTTATAAATCCGACAACTCCAAGTATAATAACACAAAAAAGTAAAATAACCCCGATAACCTGTATAAACGGTTCTTTAAATTGGTTATACTCCTCAAAAACCGATGTTTTAAAGAGTGCAATCAGCGGATTTACTTCATTTGTCTTACAGCCTTGTACGCCTTTTATATGT
Organism: Acutalibacteraceae bacterium; assembly: GCA_051880775.1. GTDB lineage: Bacteria > Bacillota > Clostridia > Oscillospirales > Acutalibacteraceae > UBA1213. The sequence continues at coordinate 27,035 of JBJEOP010000108.1, read as the reverse complement.
ACCCAGGGCGGACTGAACATAGTGTCAAAATCACCGAACAATCTTTGAAAAATCGGAGCATTACTGATATTCTGCTTATCCAGAACACCTTCAAGCGTTTGAACATAGGAAAAAGGAATACCAAACCGTATATAATTTTTTACCGGATACCATATTCCGAGCGGTACAGAAACAGCAAGAAACGCCGCAAACTGTGATAAATATTTTTTATAGCTTTTGTTTTTAAAGAATGTACAGATAAATATAAATGCTATTGCCGGTGCAACAGTAAACACGGACAGCTTTGTCATCATTCCAAAACCCAGAAACAGTGCCGAAATAATAATATTTTTGAAACTTTGTTTCTTATACCATTTTAAGCAGTACAATATTGAGCCAAGCATAAACATGGTTGCCATAGAGTCATTATTTGCATTATAAGACAAATATATAAGTGCATTACTAAATGATACAACAGAAAAAGCCACTACCATACCTTGTTTTTTGAGTCCGAGTGTTCTGAACAGCTTATATGCAAAAATCAAAGTTACTATTGCACAGTACAGCGGAACTGCCTTTATACTCTCACACGCAAGTGCATAGTCGGGTATAATCAAGGCTGCAATTCTTAACCATATTGCCGCAACAATATGAAAAAATGGCGGATTATAAAACGACCATACATTTCTCGGGTCAAAATCAGGCAGTGATATATGATGAAAAATATATTCAATATATCCTGCATGACCTGTACCGTAGTCATACATTGTATATATTTTATTTTCATCATATTCAAAAACATTCAAAACGTTTCCCGAAAAAGCTCCCATATCGTGTTGTTTTGTGTTTATGCCGTTAATAAGTACAGATGTTACTCTGAGTAAAACACCGCATAAAAAAATCAATATAAGTATATTTTTGTATGTCAGTTTTTTCTTTAAAAACAAATTGAATGTTATCAAAAATAAAATAAGAAAACCTATCGACCTTATTACATCTATATATCTTTCACAGAAATATACCGTAACACATAGAATCAGACATCCAAAAAACACTGCCGCCGTCAGCCTTGGCAGTTTTTTTCTGTCAAAGCCGACTTTGGCATATATGTACATTCCTGCAAGAACAAATAAAAAAAACACAAAGACATAAAAATACGGCGTAATATAACTATGTAAACAAAAACTTGTAAGTGCAAAAATTACGCAAAATAATGCCGTTGCAAGATATATGTGTTTTTTTAAATTGTTTAATATTAAGCTGATAGTATTATGTATTTTATTTGTTTTCATTTGTTCCGGTTACTACTCCTAAAATCAATTTTCAAGAATTTTTATGCAGAACAGTATATATCTTTATATATCAGATTTTCCACATAAATACACACATCAACCAAGCAGTGTCATATCAACATCTGTCTTGAAATTAAAATCAATACTTACATATAATCCAAGCCATATAAAATAAATAATCGCCACAGCACAGAAAAGTATTACACTTATCATAACTGCATATCTCATAATTTTCGTTAGATTTGTTTTTCCTGTAAAAACATTTTTCAGTGCAAAAGCAATAAATACTGCACCTGTAAATATAACAGGTACGGCATATCTTATTTCCTCTGTGCATACATACGGATATTTAATGCAGAATGAATAATATGATACCATTTCGGCAGCATAGAACACTCCGAAAACAAGCTTCCAAATCAGCGGCATTGCGTTTTTCTTTACAAGAACCGCAATCATACATATAAACGACACAAGTGCAGCAATTATTCCCGTCAAAAGAAGAAAATATGCAGGATACTCCATTTTTGACTGACCAAAGCCGCTGCCGATTGACGCTGATTTAAACAGTGCCACAAGCGGATTGTATTCGTGATATGCATTTTCTCCACTTCCAAATAACGGGTTTGATGTAAACGGAGAGGCAAATTGACTCAGATTAAAATCAAATAATCTTTGCCATATCGGGTTTTCGATAATCTGCAGCTGTGCGTCATATTGACTTTGCGGGTCTGGAATATATCCCATCGGAACACCGAAACGAACCAGATTTCTTATACTCCAATAAAACGACAGCGGTGCGGCAACTCCCAGAAATGCACACATCTGTCCGAACAGCCTGCCGAATTGTTTTTTGTCTTTTGCAATAATCTTTTGGACAAGTGCAGCAATAAATATTATTGCAACAGGAACGGCAACTATCCACACAGACAGCTTTGTAAACATTCCCAAACCAAAGAACAAAGCGATTTTTAAAATATTCCTTGCACGCTGATTTTTGTACCACTGAATTGCAGTAAGCAGACTCAATGCCACGAACATTACCGAAAGCATATCGTTATTCATTGTACCGCTCATATTTATCAGTGCAGGAGTAAAAGCGACAACGGCACTTGAAACACAAAGAGCCGTTTTGCGAATACCAAGCTCAAAAAGTATTTTGTAAACGGTAACTATCGTGAACATACAGTAAAGCATAGTAGGAAACTGACAGTTCTGTGCCGCAACAACAAAGCTTACTCCAAATGCCGTCTGTGCGTGTATGAAAAGTGCCTCAATAATATGGTGAAGCGGCGGATGATAGTACTGCCAGCAGGTTCTTGGGTCAAACTGCGGAAGATTCCAATTATCATATATATATTGTATATATCCTATGTGTCCGTCAGGTTCTAGAATTGTGCCCAAATCAAATTGTCTTGTATAAAAATCCGTATAAAGAATATATAACAAATGAAGCGTAAAGCTTATCAGGAATATTGCAGCTAAGATACGCTGATAACACCATTTCTTTTTTCTGCTGCACCAAACAGTATATAAAATCGTCAGTATAACAAGAAAAACGATAATAACAAACACATTTCTGCCTCTGACTATGTAGTTAGTAGGTAAAAATGCAAATATTTGCAGCATAATACAGAAATAAATTACAGACGCACAAATAATTATCCATTGAGTAAAATTATCGTTTTTTCTTATTGAACAAACCGTCCGATGTGTTTTTTTCTTTTTTTGCGTAATTATATAGGCAGCCGTTCCGACAAACAGTATAACTGCAATATAATTTATCAGAACAACCTTACCCGTTTTAAAAACTGCCGTTATAAAAAAAGAAGCAAGCCACAGAAAAAATGTAACAAGGTAAGGGTGCCTCAAAAGAGGTATGTTTTTTTGTTTTGTCACTTATTTTCTCCTCTAATCAATAGTATATTATAGTATTGTATAAATGTTATAAAATATATCAGCCGATAATACTAAGTTTAACTATCACCTGTAAATCAGAGTTATACTGAAATTAGCTTCAAGGCAGGTATAACAGCCCAGCCAGATAAAGTAAACAAGCGTCATAACAATGAAAAGCGTTACACCCGTTATAACGGCATACCGCATAATCCTTGAAAGCCTTGTTTTGCCTGTAAAGACATTTTTAAGTGCAAAAGCAACAAATACTGCACCTATGAATATAACCGGAATTACATAGCGTATCTCCTGCGTGAACACATACGGAAATTTAAAGCAGAATACATAATATGACACCATCTCGGCAATATAGAATATCCCGAAAACAGCTTTCCAGAGTACCGGCATTGAGTTTTTCTTTACAAGAACTGCAATCATACATATAAACGACAGAAGTGCGGCAATTATTCCCGTCCATAGCTGAAAATATGCCGGATTCATCATCGAAATTTCATTTACTCCGCTGCCGATTGACGCTGATTTAAACAGTGCCACAAGCGGATTGTATTCATTGTATAAACCCGAGTCGTGACGGAAAAACGGATTTGATATAAAAGGATATGAAAACTGTTCAGGGTTAAAATCAAATAATCTTTGCCATATTGGATTTTCAATAAGCTGTAATTGTGCGTCCGATACGGTTTTTGCCCCTGGAATATATCCCATCGGAACACCGAAACGAACCAGATTTCTTATACTCCAATAAAACGACAGCGGTGCGGCAACTCCCAGAAATGCACACATCTGTCCGAACAGCCTGCCGAATTGCTTTTTGTCTTTTGCGATGATTTTTTGGACAAGTGCAGTAATAAATATTATCGCAACAGGAACGGCGACTATCCACACAGACAGCTTTGTAAACATTCCCAGACCAAAAAACAAAGCGATTTTTAAAATATTCCTTGCACGCTGATTTTTGTACCATTGAATTGCAGTGAGCAGACTCAATGCCACGAACATTACCGAAAGCATATCGTTATTCATTGTGCCGCTCATATTTATCAGTGCAGGTGCAAAGGCAACTATTGCCGTGGAAATACAAAGAGGTGTTTTTCTGATACCAAGCTCGATAAGTATTTTGTAAACCGTTACGATTGTAAACATACAGTAAAGCAGAGTAGGAAACTGACAGTTCTGTACGGCAACAAGAAAAGGTACTCCTGATATTGTCTGTATGTGCAGGAAAATTGCTTCAAGAATATGGTGGAGCGGCGGGTGATAGTACTGCCAGTAGGTTCTTGGGTCAAACTGCGGAACATTACGGTTATCATATATATGGCTTATGTATCCCATATGACCGTCGGGGGAGAAAAGTGAACCAAGGTCAAACTGTCTTATTGAAAAATCCGTATAAAGAATATAGAACAAATGAATTAAAAAGCTCAGCAGGAATATTGTAATGAGAACCCTTTGATAACACCATTTCTTTTTAGCACTGCACCAAACCATATAAAAAATTATCGCTGCGGCAAGAAAGGCGAATATTACGAATGAATTTCTTCCTTTAAGAAATCCGTCCGTCGGCACTATTGCAAAAACTCTGAGCATAATGTAAAAATACATTACCGATGCAAAAACCGCAATAATTTGAATTACATTAAGATGCTTGTTGCTTGGTTCAACAGTTTTCCGTATTTTCTTCTTTTTTTGCGTGACGATAAAGGCTGCTGTTCCGACAAATAAAAAAGCCGAAAAATAGTTTGCACCTGTAACAACATCTGTCTGAAAAACTGCCGTTATAAAAAAAGAAGCAAGCCACAGAAAAAATGTAACACGATAAAGGTGTCGCAAAAGAGACACGTTTTTTTGTTTTGTCACTTTTTTTCTCCTCTAATCAATAATATATAGCCGATTGTAAAATTCGCAAAGTCACTGTTTATGCAGATTTATCGTCTTTATATTTTACAGTTTTCTCCGCTTTATGGGCTTCTAAGCTTTATATTGTTGTTTTCCCCACCTGCGGCGGGGAAACAACAATACTATTTTACAATCGCCTATCAATAATATATACAGAAAGTCAAAACCGATTATACAGTTTTAACTTTCTGTATGCTTAACTATAATTTGAAAATCAGAAATTCATCTTGTGATATACTGTCAGTCTGTAATATTAAGAGTCATCGTCGCCTTAAAATTAGCGTCAAGACTTACATAGCATCCCAGCCATATAAAGTAAACAAGAACCATAATACAGAAAAGTATTACGCTTATTATAGTGACGTATCTCATAATCTTTGAGAGCTTTGTTTTGCCTGTAAAGACGCTTTTTAGTGCCAAGCCGATAAATATTGCACCTATGAATATAACAGGCACTGCATATCGTACTTCTTCCGTGCATACATAAGGGTATTTAATGCAAAATATATAATACGACGCCATTTCGGCAACATAGAAGAGTCCGAAAGCAACCTTCCAAAGTGCCGGAATTGAGTTTTTCTTCACAAGAACCGCAATCATACATATAAACGATACAACCGCAACGATTATTCCCGTCCAAAGCAGGAAATAAGCCGGAATAAGCATATCGACCTCGTTTACTCCGCTTCCGATTGATGCGGATTTAAGCAGTGCAACAAGGGGGTTATATTCAGCGTAGGTTGCGTTTTTATTTGTAATAGGGCTTACTGTAAAAGGATACGAAAACTGATTGGGGTTAAAGTCAAACAGCCTCTGCCATATCGGGTTCTCTATGAACTGTGACCTTCCGTTGTCTGTTGCGATCGGTTCGGGAATATATCCTATCGGAACTCCGAACCTCACTAAATTTCTTATGCTCCAATAGAACGATAGCGGAGCGGCAATTCCAAGGAATGCACACATCTGTCCGAACAGTCTGCCGAACTGCTTTTTGTCTTTTGCAATGATTTTTTTGACAAGTGCCGTAATAAATATAACGGCAATCGGAACAGCGACTATCCACGCAGACAGCTTTGTAAACATTCCCAGTCCAAAGAACAGGGCAACCTTCAAAATTTTCTTTGCACACTGGTTTTTGTACCACTGAATAGCGGCAAGCAGACTTAATGTCATAAACATTATTGAAAGTATATCGTTATTCATTGTGCCGCCCAAGGTAACAAGTGCCGGTGTAAAAGCAGCAACCGCTGTTGAAACGCAAAGAGCGGTTTTGCGGACACCAAGCTCAACAAGTATTTTGTAAACCGTTACTATGGTAATCATAGCGTACAGCAGTGTAGGGAACTGACAGTTCTGTACGGCTATAACGAGCGGCACTCCGAATGCGGTCTGTGCGTGCAGGAAAAGTGCCTCAATAATATGATGAAGCGGCGGGTGGTAGTATTGCCAATAGATTCTCGGGTCGAACTGCGGAACATTCCAGTTATCGTATATATGTCCTATGTATCCTATGTGACCATGTGGCTGAAAGAGTGTTCCTAAATCAAACTGTCTTATTGCAAAATCCGTATAAAGAATGTAGAACAAATGCAGCATAAAGCTCAGCAGGAATATTGTAATCAATACTCTCTGATAACACCATTTTTTCTTGACGCTGCACAATACTATATAAAAGATAATTGCTGCGGCAAGAAAGGCAAATATTACAAATACATTTCTCCCTTCAAGATAGCCGTCCGTCGGCACTATTGCAAAAATTTTCAGCATAATGTAAAAATACATTACCGATGCAAAAATCGCAAGAAGCTGAATTATATTCAGATTTTTGTTGTTTGGATCAACTGTTCTGCGAGCCTTTTTCTTTTTCTGAGTAACGGTAAAGGCTGCAATACCCACGAATAAAAACGCCGAAATATAGTTTAATCCGATAACGGTATCAACCCAAAAAACCGCCGTTGTCATCAAAGCCGCAAGCCACAAAAAGAACGTGACAAGATACGGATGCTGCAAAAGAGGTATAATTTTATTTTTCTTCATTTGCATTTCTCCTCAAATCAATAAAACATTTCAATTTATATATAAATACAATCAAAAGACTAACGGATATGTAAAGGAAGTCAAAGCCGAATTTATGACTTTAACTTTCTTTTGCTTAAATGTTTACTTAATTATTCATAAAGCGGGAACTTTGAGCATATTTCGTTTACACCCTCACGGATTTTGTCCGCACTGCCCTCGAAGTCGTTGAGTGCAAGAGTGATATATTCCGCAATCTTGTCCATTTCTTCAACGCCAAGACCTCTTGTTGTAACGGCAGGAGTACCGATACGGATACCGCTTGTGATAAACGGACTTCTCTTTTCGTTAGGAACAGTGTTCTTGTTGACGGTGATATAGACCTCGTCCAGTCTGTGTTCAAGCTCTTTGCCCGTTACTTCACTGTCGGTAAGGTCAAGAAGCATAACGTGGTTATCCGTACCGCCGGAAACCAGCTTGTTTCCTCTTTTTACAAGACCGTCGGCAAGTGCCTTTGCATTCTTTACGATATTTTCGCCGTAGGTTTTGAACTCAGGTTTGAGTGCCTCGCCCAGACAAACAGCCTTTGCCGCAATAATGTGCATAAGCGGTCCGCCCTGTGTACCGGGGAATACAGCCTTGTTGACAGCCTTTGCGTATTCTTCCTTGCAGAGAATCATACCGCCTCTCGGACCACGGAGTGTTTTGTGTGTTGTTGTTGTAACAAAGTCAGAATACGGCACAGGGTTAGGGTGTACGCCTGCCGCAACAAGACCTGCAATATGAGCCATATCAACCATAAGGTAAGCACCGCAGGCATCGGCAATCTCACGAAAACGCTTAAAGTCAATTATTCTGGGATATGCACTTGCACCGCATACAATAATCTTGGGCTTAACCTGCATAGCCGTTTCATAAACCTTGTCGTAGTCAATCGTGTGTGTTACGGGGTCAACGCCGTATGAAACAAAGTTAAAATATTTACCCGAAATATTTACCGGTGAACCGTGTGTAAGGTGGCCGCCCTCAGAAAGATTCATACCCATTACAGTATCGCCCGGTTCAAGCATAGCAAAATAAACAGCGGTGTTTGCCTGAGCACCCGAATGTGGCTGAACGTTTGCAAACTCAGCTCCAAAAAGCTCACAGGCACGTTTTCTTGCAATTTCCTCTACAACGTCAACATACTGACATCCGCCGTAATATCTTTTTCCGGGATAGCCCTCGGCATATTTGTTTGTAAGAACAGAGCCCATTGCCGCCATAACAGCAGGTGAAACAATATTTTCCGACGCAATAAGTTCAAGGTTTCTACGCTGTCTTTTGAGCTCGTCATTCATTGCCGCCGAAACTTCACTGTCATATTGTCCGACAAAGCCGATAGTATCCATTAAATCTTTGTACATAAGATTTTACCTCTTTTCGATTATATTTTTAATAATTATACACTATATGGCAATTTAAATCAAGATGAATTGACAATACACAATAACACAGAATATTATTATTTATTTTTATAAATATTTTAATTCTTTTAAAACATAAAATTAAAAACTTATTCACAGTCATTTAACAAATCATAGCAACCCAACAGTTATAATATAAACGTACTCATAAAGACGGAGCCGCACCGTCCGGGTACAAATGTTCTACCCTCCTCAATATTCCCCTTAAATTTAATGAGAGGAAACCCCGACTCTGCCGCAAGGGTCGGGGCTTTTCGTTTAAAAAACACAGGCACAGAAGCTTTTAACGGTTTCTGTGCCTGTGTTTTTATAATATATTTTTAGAGATTTTCAGGGGACGGGTGTATTTTCTTTTGAGAAAATACACCAATCCTGCAATCGCCATAACCGCAAAACCGACTGCTATATCAAGTCCTGTTGAAAAAAGGAACGACATATCCGCAAAGCTCATATTAGTAGCCCGAATAGCCTCTGAAACAGCAATTCCGCCGCCTTCCTGTTCGATAAGTATCGACATATTTGCAACAAGGGAAACATACTCTGCCATTACAAAAGCAGCCGCAGAAATCAATTCACAAATAACCGCACTTTTTTTGGTTGCACGCTGACCTGTTACAACAAAGCCGATAAAAGACAGAAGAATAATAAACAGACTGCCTGTACCGTACATAGGTAAAAACTGATAAAGCAGCACATAGACAGCCGCACCGAGCAATGCACCGAAAACCGCACCCGCAATTCCTGCCGGCATATTCTGAGTTTTTTTGTCAAACACATTCTTTTTGTGTTCGTAGCGTCGGCGTTTTCGTGCAACACACAAATCACACATCGGCATAAGCTCACGGCCGACAATATACAGTCCTGTTTTTTTCTTACGAAAGCATACGCCGCAAGCAGGTATAATTTTTCCACTCTTGCATAATTCTATGATGAATTTTGCCGTTTCTTTCAGCTCATTTTTATCAATCTCGGAGTCCACCGTCATTTTAAGACTGATATTTATTTTTTTGTCTTTATAAATTGCTTTTGTAATATAGTTTTTATGCCCGGCAAAAAATTCTTTCAGCATATTCTGAACATCTATTGCGTCATTTGAATTGTTGGTACCCGCATTCAATAAAAGGGAATAGCGTTTTTCTTTTCCGTTGAATTGTATTATTGTATGAAATCCCTCAAATGTGTTAAACGCTGTTGCCGCTTTTTCGCAGTATCGGTAACCCACCGTTATAATAAATTCCTGAAATTCGCTTTCTGTCACAGTCATCACCACCCTTTTAACAGTGAGGAGTTAGGAGTTAGGAGTTATATTCACACAACTCCACTCTCAACTCTCCACTCTCATTAAGAAAGTCTTACTGCCTGATTCTGAACCTTTCTTTTGCTGAAAAATCCGGCAATCATAACAACCGCAGTAATAATATAACCGATAAGTCCGAATCCCCAGTCGTGTACAATCGCTCCGATCATTTCTGAATCCCGGAACACATCAGGAATAAAGCTGAATGCCTCAAAGAACGACATCTGATATCCGTACAGTTCATATACATATGAACCCAGGCTGTTATATATATCAATTCCGAGTGCAACATACATACCGATAAGAAGCATAACAAGAGATATTACAAGCGATATGATAAGTCCCGGAAGAGTCAGCTTTTTTCCGAGCTTTTCAAAAAGCAGTACGCCCAGAAATCCCGATACAAGACCTGCAACCACAACTACAACGCCCATCATAGAAAAGATTATCCATAAAACCGCACCCGCAAGTCCGCCGAGAATTGCACCGAGAATACCGAGCGGATAATTTACGGTTTTTGCACTTTCGACATTTGCCTGCTGCAACATAGTGCTTTGTACCTGATTAAAGCAGTTAGGGCAGAGGTTGTGTACATTTCCTCTTACGGAATAGAAGTCTGTTGCTGTCGGCTGACCGCAGGCACTGCAAACAGGAATACAGCCGCTCTGGGATATAAAATGCATAATTGCGTCTGTGGCTTCTTTAACATTGCCGGTAATATCTATTGACATACCTGACTTGTAAACTATTGAAATAGTGTTGTTGCTGTAATTTGCCATATTCACGGTCTTTTTTCTGTCGGCTGAAAACTGCTGTAAATATCCGTTAAGCATAACTGCTCCCTGCTCGTCCTGAGGACAGCACGAAGCCGAAACGGTATAGGTTTTTGCGGAAACATCTATTTTTACCATAAACGGAACACCGTTGATTTTTGCGTATCCTGTTGCAGCTGACGGAACATATGTATATCCGAGTGATTGCAGCTGCGTCTGATAATTTGCCATATTAAACAAACTCCTTAAATATATGTAATTTAACCGGTTAATTGGTATGAACTTTCGGATTACCGCAAAATCGGCGTGCAGAAAAATGCTCTGCACACCGATTTTTAAGTCAAATTATATAATATAATTTATTATTTAACTTTCCAAAGCTCAGTAGCATACTGAAGAATTGTACGGTCACTTGAGAACATTCCTGCGTTTGCGGTATTGATAAGGCACTTTTTGCCGAAAGCTCTTCTGTCCTTATAGTCAGCGTTTACTTTGAGTTTTGCGTCAATGTAATCCGGCAGATCTCTGAGGATGAAGTAGTGGTCAGCCTGATGCCAGCTTGCACCTTCAAGAAGTGCTGTATGAAGCTCTGCGAATGAGCCTTCGCCTGTCTTGCCGCCGTCTGAGAAGCGTCCGTCGATAAGTGTGTCGATAACTCTCTTAACCTCAGGATTTGCTTCATAGATCTTCTTAGGATCGTAGCTGTCTTTGATTTCGTTGATTTCTTCAACTCTTGCACCAAAGATGTACTCGTTTTCTTCGCCTGCCTGCTGTGCAATTTCTACGTTAGCACCGTCATAAGTACCGAGTGTAACTGCACCGTTGAGCATAAACTTCATATTACCTGTACCGGAAGCCTCTGTACCTGCTGTTGAAATCTGCTCTGAAACATCAGCAGCCGTAACAATCTTTTCAGCGTATGATACATTGTAGTTTGCAACAAATACAACACGGAGTTTCTGATTTACATCAGGATCGTTGTTTACGAGGTTTGCAATCTCGTTGATATATTTGATGATAGCTTTTGCACGTGCATATCCCGGAGCAGCCTTAGCACCGAAGATGAATGCTGTCGGTGTGAAATCAGGCAGCTTGCCCTCTTTCAGACGGAAGTAGATAGCCATAATCGAGAAAGCGTTGAGGAGCTGTCTTTTGTACTCGTGCAGACGCTTAACCTGTACGTCAAAGATGAATGACGGGTCAATATAAACATTGTCGTGCTTAGCAATAAAGTCGCTGAGCTGTTTCTTCTTGATTGACTTGATTTCGTTAAAGCGGTCAATCATATTGTTGTCAATCTTCGGTTCAAGCTTTTTGAGTTCATCAAGGTTACGAACCCACTTGCCGCCGATATTGTCTGTGATGAGTTCAGAAAGCTCAGGGTTGCAGAGTCCGAGCCATCTGCGCTGTGTAATACCGTTTGTCTTGTTCTGGAAACGCTCAGGATAAATAGCGTACCAATCTTTAAGAACGTCGTTTTTAAGGATTTCTGTATGAATCCATGCAACACCGTTTGTGTAGCTTGATGCATAAATTGCAAGGCGAGCCATATGAACAAGGTTGCCGTCGATAATCTTCATATCGTCAATCTTTGTTCTTGGTGCTGCTTCCTTCTTGTCCTCGCCGTCCTTTTCGTCTGTTTCAGCCTTTTCAGCAGTTTCAACAGGAACATTGAGTCCCTTTGCTGTGAGGTCAGCTATAAGACGGTCGTTAATCTTAACGATAATGTCATAAATTTCAGGAATAATGCTGATGATGAGCTTGTTATCCCATTTTTCAAGAGCCTCAGCCATAACCGTGTGGTTAGTATATGCAAAGGTCTTCTGAGCGATTTCAAATGCCTGGTCAAATGAAAGACCGTCATTCTGAAGAAGTCTGATAAGCTCAGGAATTGATACAACAGGATGTGTGTCGTTGAGCTGAATAGCTGTTTCGGCAGCAAACTGTGAGTAATCGTTTCCGTGTTTTTTCTTATATCTCTTGATGATGTCCTGCAATGAAGCAGAGCAGAAGAAGTACTGCTGTTTAAGTCTGAGAACCTTGCCGTCGTAGCTGTTGTCGTTAGGATAAAGAACCTTTGAGATGTTCTCAGCGTCGTTCTTTTCCTTAACAGCCTGATCGTACTTGCTGTCGTTGAATGCAAGGAAATCAAAGTCGTTTACAGCCTCAGCCTGCCACAGACGGAGTGTGTTTACGTTTTCTGTGCCGTAGCCGATAACTGCCATATCATAAGGAACAGCCTTTACTGTCTGGTCAGCAAACTTAACTGTTACGATGTCATCGTTTCTTCTGATGCACCACGGATCACCGAAACGCTGCCAGTCGTCAGCAACTTCTACCTGGAAGCCGTCAATAATCTGCTGTTTGAACAGACCGTATTTGTAACGTATGCCGTAGCCGTCAAGCGGTACATCGTGTGTTGCGGCTGAGTCAAGGAAACAAGCTGCAAGTCTTCCAAGACCGCCGTTACCGAGTGCGGCGTCGTCGATTTCTTCAAATACATTGATATCAATACCCTTATCGGCAAGGAGCTTCTTTGTCTGGTCAAGAACGTCCATAGCGTACAGGTTATTGTACATCATACGTCCCATAAGGAATTCGGCAGAGAAATAATATGCACGGCGGTGATCGGCGTGATTTTTCTTGCTCTGTTCCCATCTTTCTGTAATTTCACCCATCATAGCTTTTCCGAGAGCATCGTGAAGCTCAGCCGGTGAAAGCTCGTTGAGTTCCTTACAGTACTCATTCTTAGCGGTAAGTATGAGGTTGTCAATAATGGCATTTTTCTTCATGTTTTTGTCGTCCTCCAGCCTTCTGTAAATTTTTGACAAATTATAAAGTCTTTGTGCGATTTGCGGAGTTGCTGCTCCTTTTTTCATTCTCCATGTCCAGTTTCCGCCGAGTGTTGACGGAATGTTCATTCTTGCCTCGCTTCCAAGGCCGAGAATGTCCTGCATCTGAACTATTGCATAATCACTGATACTTGCGTAAGCAGTGCGAATGAAACCCCAGTTATAACCCTCAGTCTTGCTGAGATTGCAATAGGCTTTGGCAAATTCAAAGTCCTTCTTTGAAGCACTGTTCAGCCAGCCCATAGCGGTGTCATTATCGTGTGTGCCGATATAACATACGCTGTTGGTGGTATAGTTGTGCGGCAGATAGTCGCTGTCCTCTTTTGAGTCAAAGGCAAATTCAAGAATTTTCATTCCCGGATAGCCTGATTCTTTGAGGAGCTGTTTAACTCCATCTGTCATAAAGCCGAGATCCTCGGCGATAATCGGAACATCACCCAGACGCTCTTTCATTTTGTTGAAAAAGCTCATCTTCGGGCCGTCCATCCATTCACCGTTTACGGCTGTTTTATTGCCGTAAGGAATAGCGTAAAATTCATCAAACGCTCTGAAATGATCTATTCTTGTTACGTCGAACAGTCTTGCTGCTCCCGCAACACGCTTTATCCACCAGTCAAAGCCTGTTTCTTCAAGATAAATCCAGTCATAAAGCGGATTGCCCCAAAGCTGACCTGTTTCCGAGAAATAATCCGGCGGACATCCGGCAACGCATACAGGCTTTCTGTCGTCATCAAGCCAGAACACATCTGGATTTGCCCATGTGTCAGCACTGTCCATTGCAACATAAATCGGCATATCTCCAAAGAGAAGGATACCGTTCTCGTTTGCATACTCTTTCAGCTCGTTCCACTGCTTGTAGAAGAGGAACTGCGTAAACTTCCAGAACATTACATCATCTTTAAGAAGATTCATATAATATTCGATAGCATACTGATATCTGTATTTTATGTCCTCAGCCGGCCATTCGGTCCATGCTTTTTCACCAAAATACTTTTTGACTGCCATATAGAGTGCATAATCGGTCAGCCAGCTGTTTTCATCATGACAAAAATCCCAAAATTCACGCTGATTGCCCTTCTTATAGTTTTCATAAGCGGTTCTCAGAACCTTGAATCTCTCGTTGTACAGCTTTTCATAGTCAACATACTGCGAGTTGTCGCCCCAGTCGATTTTTTTGAGGTCTTCTCTTATGAGGAGTCCCTCATCGCAGAGGATATCAAGGTCAATCATATAAGGATTGCCTGCGTATGTAGAAAAAGACTGATAGGGTGAATCTCCGTAGCTTGTAGGTCCTACGGGGAGAAGCTGCCAGTATTTTTGACCCGCCGCTTTAAGGAAATCGACAAATTCATACGCCGCTTTACCGAGTGTGCCGATACCGTAAGGTGACGGCAGCGAGGTAATCGGCATAAGTATGCCAGAACTTCTTGCCATTAGTAAATCATCTCCGTCCCTTAAAAATTTGATTTTTTGATAATTTAATTTCTGTACAAAAAATTAGTACAGAAATACTTTCATTTGCACATAATTATAATTTTAATATTCGCTTAATATTTTAGCATATATAATTTTTTTTATCAATAGGAAATATGCAAATTTTTCTTCAATAAAAATATCTTTTATGTCCAAAATCGCGTTTTTTTGACATAAAAGCGGTATTCCCGTAAAAATTCAAAATTTTTCATCGGCACATTTCAGTGCAAGATAAAGTGCGTGAGATGACGCAAGGTATCTTATCAGCTCTCTTTCGTCGGGAAATCCACGGCTGAGGTGCAGCTCCTTTGCAAAGCTGTAATCCGCCGTGCTTATTCCTATATATACAAGTCCGACGGGTTTTTCGTCAGTGCCGCCGTCGGGACCTGCAAGTCCCGTTGTTGAAACGCCTATATCCGCTCCCGAAAGTCTGCGTACTCCGTCAGCCATTTCCACGGCTGTCTGAGGGCTGTATTCGGTATATTTTTCGAGTGTTTCGGAAGATACTCCCAGAACCCCGTGCTTTATGCGGTTTGAATATGAGCATACCCCGCATTCAAACACACTTGACGAACCCGAAACCTCAGTGATTCTTTTTGAAATAAGTCCGCCCGTGATACTTTCGGCGGTGGCAATTTTCAGGTGCTTTTCTTTCAGCTTATGAACAAGTGCCGTCTGTAAGTTTCCTGTATCTATGCCATAAATGTTTTCACTGCCGATTACCGACTTTATCTGCTTTATAACGGGGTTTATCATTTTTTCGGCTTTTTCTTTGCTTTCTGCGGCGGCGGTAATTCTTAAAAGCACCTCTCCGTCCTTTGCATAGGGGGCAACGGTAGGATTAGTAAGTGTTGTCATCATATCTTTCAGCATTGTTTCAACCCTTGACTCGCCGATGTCAAATATATGAACGGTTCGTGAAAACATTGTATTGCCTGTAAACTTTTGCAAAAGCGGCGAAACATAGTTAAGAAACATCGGTTCAATTTCCCTCGGCGGTCCGGGGAGAAGCACAAGAATTTTTCCGTTTTTTTCGATGTATATTCCGGGTGCAGTTCCGCAGTCATTTTTTATTGCCATAGCACCGTCGGGAATATATGCCTGTTTTTTGATTGACGGGGTCATCTGACGGTTGATTTTTTTGAAATATTCCTCTATGTGATTCATAGAGCTTTCGTCAAATTTCAGTTCAAGACCCAGAAGCTCAGCCGCCGTTTCTTTTGTAAGGTCGTCATAGGTAGGTCCCAAGCCGCCCGATGTTATTACAATATCATTATTTTCAAGAGCCTCTTTAAGCGACTTTTTCAGTCTGTCGGAATTGTCGCCGACAACCGTCTGATGATATACATTTATACCCAGCCGTGCAAGCTCCCTTGAAAGAAAAGCCGCATTTGTGTTGACAATATCTCCCAGCAGAAGTTCCGTTCCCACACAGAGTATTTCAGCTTTCATATTCATACTTCCTTTAATTTCCAAATAACTTATATTTCCGCATAAAACTGACCTTTCACAGAATAATTACGAATTACGCATTACGCATTACGAATTATATTTTAGCATTTTATCGCTTTAATGGCAACAATTCGCTGTAATATCTTATCGTTTGTTATGCAAATACTTATATCAGGCAAAAAATCCATAAAGCATTATTGTTTTGATATGATAAAAGCGACAAAATACAGGCTCAAACACCTTTATTAACAGTTTATTAACATTTAAAAATCCGAAAAATAGTATAATGAAATGTACAAATCTAAAATAGGTCCTGTGTTTCTGCCGTTTAAGGCTTTTAATGCCTGCATATAACTGCTGTATTTTCATAATGCTGAATATGCAAATTTATCAGATACGGATTTTTAAGAAAAGGAGGATTTTTATGCTGAAAGACCAACCTTTTTTAAATGCTCTGCTTATCAATATTCTTCTCGGAGCGGTATGGCACTATGCGACATTCTTTTTGTGTATTTCAATAAACAAAAGCGCCTTTGACCCCAACCGAAAAATGTATCAGCCGCATAAATGGGAAAAAGGCGGAAAATTTTACAGCGATGTTCTTAAAATTAACAAATGGAAGGATTTTCTTCCCCAGCATGTCGGCAAGGACGGATTTTCAAAAGACCATCTTGATGATGTTTCGATTGAATATCTCGATGAATTTATAATGGAAACCTGCCGTGGAGAATGGAATCATACAATGAACTGCCTTTTCGCAATAGCACTTCTTCTTATGAATGACCTTCCTTTCGGAATTTTTCTGACGATTGCTCTGTTGCTCGGAAACCTGCCCTTTGCAGTAATTCAGAGATACAACCGTTTCAGACTTCAAAAGCTCAGAAAAACAATTATACGCAAGCAGGAGCGTGCAGCACGCAACGCTGCTAAAAGCACCGTTAATCCCGAAAAGAACGAAATTCAGGCAACAAGCTTAAATACGGCAAACGAGGACTCTGCCGTAAATCAGATTTAATCGGAGTTATTATTATGGATTGGTTTTTTGCCGACAATATAGGCGACACCCACCTTATTACAGGTGAGGACGCCGTTCATATAACAAAATCCCTCAGAATGTCAGTAGGCGAGAGTCTTACATTATGTGACAGCAGCAAAACCGAGCATTTATGCAAAATCGAACGCATAAATTCCGACGGGGTGCTTGTCCGTGTTGTGTCCGAAACCGAATGTCAGAACGAGCCGAGCGTTGACGTAACGCTTTTTGCGTCACTTACAAAGGGCGACAAAATGGAAACGGTAATCCAGAAAGCCGTTGAAATCGGTGTGCATAGTATTGTGCCGGTTCTGACCGACCGATGTGTTTCACGTCCTGACAGCAAAGCCGCCGCAAAAAAAGCTCAACGCTACCAAAAAATCGCATCGCAGGCGGCAATGCAGTCACGCAGAGCGATTATTCCGAATGTCGGAAATATAACCGGGCTTAAAAATGTTCCGGAATTGCTGAAAAGCTTTGATAAAATAATTCTTTTTTATGAGGGCGGCGGAGAACCCCTCAAAAGTATTATTACCCAAAACGATAAAAATATTGCAATATTCACCGGTCCCGAGGGAGGATTTGAGGAAAGGGAAGTAAAGCTCCTCACTGACGCTGGGGCAGTCTGTGCAACTCTCGGAAAACGGATACTCCGTGCCGAAACAGCACCGCTTGTTGCACTCTCGGCAATTATGTTTCACACGGGTAATCTTGAATAAACATCTGTAAATTCGGGTTCTGATGTACATATCAAAACCCGATTATTATTGTATAAAATCAAATAAGCAGTAAAAATATTTAATACTGTTTATCTTTAAAATCGGGGATAAAATTGCGGGTGCAGGTGTCGCTCACACCTGCCGGGGTCAAGGGCGAGCAGCCCTTGTGGGGTTTGGGGCAAAGTCCCGACATCCATTACTCAAACAAGAAATAGTATAACTGAAAGGAATAACGAAAAATGATAGGAATAATCGGTGCAATGGATATTGAAGTAAACGGAATTATTGAAAAGATGACTGACAAAAAATCCGAAACAATAAGTTCAACCGTTTACACATCGGGCAAAATCAGCGGAAAGGACTGCGTTGTTGCAAAGTGCGGAATAGGAAAGGTCAACGCCGCCGTTGCCGCACAAACTATGATTTTGAAATATAAGCCCGATATGATAATAAATACGGGAATAGGCGGCAGCACAAGCCTTAAAACCCATATCGGCTATGTTGTCATAGCTAAAAACGTTGTTCAGCACGATATGGATACAACAGCTCTCGGCGACGAGCCTGCAACGCTTTTTCTTCCTCAGGAGAGTATTGTTTATATTCCCTGCGATGAACAGATAATCCAAAAGCTTGAAACGGCGTGTAAAGCTGTCGGCGAAAACAATTATGTTGTCGGAACCGTTGCGACAGGCGACAGATTTATATCGGGAAACGAAAACCGCTTTGCACTCAATCAGAAATTCAATGCATTTGCCTGTGAAATGGAGGGCGGCAGTATCGGACAGGTATGTTATCTTAATCATATACCGTTTGCCGTTTTGCGTTCCGTTTCCGACAGTATGAGCGATGAAGATGACGCAGTGGAATACTCAACTTTCAGCAAATCAGCCGCCGAAAAATCCGTCAAAATAATATGTGCGTTTCTTGAAATGTAATTTTTTGAAATTCAATTATCAGCTTAAAAACACCTGACAGCAAAACCAACTGCTGTCAGGTGTTTTTTGAACAATCAAAAATCAGTATTAAGATATAAAAATTGATTTATTCTTTTTGATTAACTGTACTGTCGGAATCGGAAGTGCTGTCCGAATCAGGAATAGAATATGTGAAACTTCCATCGGTTTCACCTTCAATAGTGCAGTAAATACTGTCTGAATTTTCCTTTATTGTCACATCAGCTCCGTCATTTGTTGAAAATGTGGTAACTTTGTCGCCGTTTTCGTCATAGCTTACACCAGCATCAAGCTGTTGTTCTGTACCGTCAGCACTAATCCAGCTTATAATCGTTCTTCCTATTTCGCCGTCTGTTGCTGCGTTGGCAACAACACCAACCGACATAATAGCTGCTGCACAAATTGCTGCTGCAATCAGTTTCTTTGAGTAAAATCTTCTTTTCTTTTTTGTATCTGCCATTTTAATGACCTCCATTACTTTATCATCAGAAGCGTGAATCTGTGAAAATGTTTTTTTGTAAAGTTCCTTATTGCTCATCCGTCCATACCCCCTGTAATGTCGTTTTGAGCTTTTCTCTTGCCCTCATAAGTCGTGTGCGTATTGTAGATGGATTTTCTTTGAGTATATCCGCAATCTCATTTACCGAATAGTCCTCATAATAATACATATATACAGTTACCCTGTATTTTTTCGGAAGTTCCATAACAGCATAATACAAATCACTTTCTTCTTTATGTTCAAATGTAAGTGTATCGTTCAGTTCTTCAATCGGAACGATTTTTTTCTTAAAAGGAGAAACAATAAGCTTTTTGCTTTCGTTCACCGCTACTCTTATAAGCCAGTTTCTTATATGTTCTTCACTTTCAAATATTTTGTCACATTTGTAATATTTAAGAAGGACATTTTGTACTATATCGTCCGAATCGGCTCTGTTACGGCAGTAGTTAAACGCTATTCTGAAAATGCTGTCCGAATATTTCAGAGCTATTCGTGTGAATTCATCATCCGTCAATATTTCCACTCCTAAGGCAACAAGATAGTTTGAAAGTACTTTCATACATAATATCTTTTTAAAGGCTAAAATGTCCCAAAAAAATAAAATTTTTTTAAAAAAGACATCCGACAGCAAAAATCAGTGTCGGATGTCCTGAGTTAATTGTATTTCTGATTTATCGTTTCACGCTTTACGCCGCTTTGACATCAGCTGAGAAAAGAAGTGTAAGGTCGCTGCTGTCGGCAATACCGTCAACGGTAAGATTGTTGTTCTCCTCAAATTTCTTTACGGATTCCTCGGTTACATTGCCGTAATAGCCGGTTGCGTCCTCGTCCATATAGCCAAGCCCAATAAGACGGTTTTGTATGATTTTGATGTTGTCGTCCTCTTCGCCGTTCTGATACTGCATATCCTCGGTTATTTCAAGTGAATTGTCGGCTGTAACGGTTGACTGCGTACTGCTTTCCTCGGAATTTTCACTGTTTTCGGAAGAATTCTGATTTGACACTTCCGCTGTACTGCTTTGTGACGATGACGAAAGCTCAGGATAAACGGTTTCAATAATATATGAAAGCACCTGAGTCATACTGTTGCCCTGCCGCTCAAATACAGACGCATCTATTTCATATATATGGTTGTTTTTGACGGCGGTAAAATTCTTGAAGAAATCATCCGCGATAATTTGGTCTTTTACACCCGTGTCGCAAAATATATACTGCGGATCGGAAAGCTTCAGTGCATTAAGCATATTATTACCGCTGAGCTCATTCGAGCATACATTTACTGTATTTGCATACGAAAAGAGTTTTCCGCAAAAAGTGTTGTCAGAAGCGGCTGTTCCCTGAGTATCGTACAGATAACAGGCTGTCACAACAACATTTTTTTCGGGTACAAGACGCTGCAAGTCGTCCATTGTCAGCGAAATAGCGTTCGCTTTGTTTTTTCCGTTTTCACGACCTGTTATATTTCCGTTTACAACCGAACATACATTTTCGTAAAGCAGAGTAAGCTCCTCGGTTGTTCGTGCAGGAACCATTGTAAGAACGGTAATATTTTCCGACTGTAATTTTTGGGCAACAGAATCGTCGAGTGATTTATCCGCAAAAACAACATCGGGAGAAAATTCTATTATTTTCTGTGTATTCGGTTTTGATTTTGTACCGACGGACGGCAGTAATGAAATCTCGTCCTGTGTACATTCATCAGAACGGGCGTTAATACTTTCGGCATATCCGCAGGCGATAAGTATGTCGGCAACGGAATCACTCAGACATACGACAGAGCCGGGTTTTTCGTTGAATGTATAGCTTGCGATTTTTACGGGGTATTCATCCTTGCCGCTGTCTGAACACGCTGAAAAGCAAAAAATCATAGAAACAACAAGCATTACTGCGAAAAGTCTTTTCATATTTTTTCTCCTTATATGCTGCCGTCAAAATATCGGCAAAATCATTTTTCCTGTGCGGTTTTCATACGAGCCTCTGTAATGGATATAAACTGTCTTGCACATCTCGGTGAGCGGCCGCCTCTTTCGATTGCCCACTGTTCAGCACCCTTTTCAAGCTCTTCAATGCTCATATTGAGATTTCTTTCACGGGCAAGACTGCGTACAATTTCAAGATATTTCTCTTTATCAGGCTTAACGAAGCTGATGGAAAGTCCGAAACGGTCTGAAAGAGAAAGATTTTCCTGAATTGAATCATTGCGGTGGAGTTCATCTCCTGCTCTGTCGGAGAAGTCCTCTTTTACAAGATGTCTGCGGTTTGATGTTGCATAAATCAGAGTGTTGTCCGGACGGGCGGCAAGTCCGCCTTCAAGAACGGCTTTAAGCTGTGCATAGCTTTTGTCGTCACTCGAAAAAGAAAGGTCATCAATAAATATGATGAATTTAAGCGGAAGGGAAGCAATCTGGTCAACAAGAATAGGAAATTCCGAAAGTCTGTCCTTTGGCATTTCAACCATTCTCAGACCGTCCTTGTAGTATTTGTTAAGGATAGCCTTTACGGTTGAGGATTTGCCTGTGCCTCTGTCGCCGTAAAGCAGACAGTTGTTGCACTGTACGCCTTCAAGAAACGCAACCGTATTATCAACAACAAGTCCTCTTGGAATTTCATAGCCTTTGAGTGATGATATCGAAATATTGTCGGGGTGTATAACGGGTTCAATTCCCTTGTCACGCCATATAAACGCACGGTATCGTGCAAACATACCGCAGCCGTTTTTGCGGTAATAATCCGCAAGACAGTCTATTGCGTGTTCATCGTCAGAAAATTCTCTTATCGGCGTACCTGTTTTCCAGCGTGGCAGACTGTTTGCAACGGAACCAAGCTCGTCACGGTACATATAATCATTGAGAATTTGGTCGGGCGAAATGGAGCTTATACGGTTAATTGCGGAAATATCCCGTCTTATTGCACCGATAACCTCAGTTGGCAGAGATTTTTCTTTTTTTGCAGCCGCCGCCTTTGAAAAAGCGTTTTCATCAAATAACGCTGCTTCTGTAAGACATTTTGCAAGACTTTCGGCATAGCCTCTGTCACACAAAAGAGAAAAGAAATTTCCCCATGCCTGAGTAAATTCAAACACCGGCTTATCTATTGCACGCAAAAGCTCAAAATATGCTTTTGGAACGGTTCGGTTCAGTATTCCTTTATAGATTGAAAGTGATGACATAAGCAGTGCAGCTTCTTTGGTTGCGTTCATTTTTTCATCTTCCTGTTTCTTTTATTTTTAATTTATCTATATTTTACAATGATTTTCAGCATTAGTCAATTTCATTATTGTTGAAAAATGCAGCTTTAAAGCGGTGTTAATTAGGCAATTATATCATTAAGAACGTTTTTTGGCTTAAACCGACAATCAGCATTTCAACAGTAAATTATTTGTGGAAATACCCGTTTTGTTATGTTATAATAGACTAAAAAAGGGGGATAGCTATGAAAACCGATTTGCCGCAAGATAAAGCTTCAAATTTGCTTTCCGAAAAGGCCGTTAATATATGGCGTATAAGGGCAACGATTATTTTTATTTTGTTTTCGTTTATTGACGGTGCTTTGCTTGTTTTTTTGCCGATAACGGCGACAGTTCTGGGTATTGCCGCACTTATAGTTTATCTGTCGGTTATTTTTATATACTGTCCTGCACTGTACCGTGTATGCGGATATGCCGTAAATAAAAATATTGTCACAATAGAGAACGGACTCTTTTTTCATTATCATACAAAGATAAATTTTTCAAAGGTTCAGTACTGCGTTATATCTCAGGGACCTGTCCAGAAAATATACGGCGTATGCTCTCTTACATTTCTTACGGCAGGTTCATCGGAAAAAATAATTGATATTTCAGTTACAAACGCTCAGAAAATTAAAATTTCCGTCGAGGAATAATAAAATATTTTTACTTATCGCCAGAGTGCCTTTATTTATTCAAGGAGATTTCAGTGTCAAATAAAAGATATTACAAACGAACACACCCTTTTACAATACTTACACGTCTTAAAAGCTCGGTAATACTTTTGCTTATTCCCGTCATTCAACAGCTGATGTTCAAGCCTGAGGGTATTTTTGAAGTTATCAGCACAATGGGATTTAACGCAATCTATGCCGCAGCGGTTATTTTTTATGCAATATATTCTTACAGGTGCTTTATGTACCGTATGAAACCAAGCGGAATTCAGGTTAAAAACGGGTTTTTCCTCAAAAAATATTATACCGTCCCTTTAAACAAAATTCAGACAATAAACATACACAAAAACATTATCGCACGGATTTTCGGGGCAATAAGGGTATCATTTGACACTCCCGCAGGGTCAAGCCGTGCTTATGATATTTCTGCTTATATTTCCGCCAAAAAAGCCGCTTATATTCTTGCAAAAGCCGAAAACGAAAAACCGAAAATTGCTGTTTATAAATCCGGCAGCCTGAGTATGCTGCTTATGTCTGCATTCTGGTCTAATCCTGCATCGGGTCTGCTGATTATAGCACCGTTTGTTTCAAAAATAGGTGATATTCTCGGGATTGAAATACAGCAGCTTCTTAATCAGTCCTTTGCTTTTGATTTTCGCTGGCAGCTTGTTGCAATGGGCATTCCGCCTGTTGCCGCCGCTGTTGCCAATATACTTCTTTTTGGCTGGGCTGTTTCAATGGCGGTTCAGTTTATGCGTTACGGACGGTTTTCAGCCTACCGTCAGGGCGAATATATTGTTATTACAAGGGGCATAATCAACAAAAATATCAGCTTTACCCGTTCGGACAGAATTGCCGCAGTAACGGTTAATCAAAGTCTTCTTATGTATTTTTTGCGGCTTTACAGCTCGGGAATATTCACGGTAGGTGCAGGAAAGCTCAAAGGCGACAAAAGTCTTGTAATAGCCGCCGAAAAAAAGAACACCCTGTATAAATCTCTGAAAAATATCCTGAAAATTTCCGCCAAAGAATTAAAGAGCGTTTATCCGCAAAAAAACACTCTGTTTTCATATCTTTGTGTTCCGATATGGGTAACAGTAGCCACAATATTGCTTATCACTGCCGCTGACTATTTTATCGTCATAAACGAGGCTTTTAAGGTTCTGCTTATTTTTGCTCTTATTCCACTGTTCTGGTGGATATTGTTCCGCATATTCGCACACAGACATTCACACCTTGCAATGAACAACAGATGTGCGGTTGTATGCGGATATAAAATATGGACTCTCAAAAAATACCTTATTGAGTTTGATAAAATTCAGTATATTTCCATAAAGCAAAGCGTCTTTCAAAAACGAAAAAACACCTGTGATGTTCGTGTTTATCTTTATTTTGAAAAGCGTGCGTGTCACACCGTAAAGCACCTGCCGAAAGCTGAGGCTGAAAAGCTCGCTTTATACATTCAAAGCAAAATTAAATGATTTCTTAATGTGTATTATCGGATTTTTTGCCGATTTCCGAAAAAACATTCAAAAATAACTTGACAGCGGTGCGTTTTTATGTTATTATTATTTACGCACTTATAGGGGTATAGCTCAGCTGGTAGAGCAGCGGTCTCCAAAACCGCGTGTCGTGAGTTCGATTCTTACTGCCCCTGCCAAAATAAATCCTTGAAAATGGCTTAAACAAGCCGTTTTTGAGGATTTCGTTATTTTTACCAACTAATCTATACCCCTTATTATCTAACAAATATCTAACAGATTAGGATTTCAAACAGCATAATCCATACTATCTAACGCATTTGCAATTTGCATTTTACTTTGTTTTGTTGCGTGTGCATAGTATTTTAGTGTTACTTCTGGGCTACTATGTCCAAGCCATTCTGCAACCTGTGCAACAGTAAAACCCATTTCTAAAAGGTTTGTTGCCGCTGAATGTCTGAGGTCGTGAAGTCTTACATTTTTAAAAACATCTTTGACAACTTTGTGAAAAGTAGAGGACAAGTAATTCGGTTTTATTATTTTGCCGTCTTGCCAAGTGCATACATAGTCAGAGTCGTTATAATACTTACCTAACAACCTTTTCATTTTCTCTTGCTGTTGCTTTTTCGCATACAATAATTTATATGCTCTGTCCGTCATAGGCATTGTTCTTGTGCTGTCCTCGCTTTTGGTATCATCTACATAGTCACCGCCTGTATTTTGCTGTAATGTTTCGACAATGTAAATAGTACGCTTTACAAAATCCACATTTTCCCATCTTAACCCTAAAACCTCAGACCTACGGAAACCATAGATACTGCATAAGATAACAGGCAATTCAACAACATTATCTTTGAAAAGCTGTAACAACTGTTCAACCTCTTTTGTATCAAGAAAAGTTGCTTTGTATTTCTTAACCTTTGGCGGTTTTGCTCTTTTTGTAGGATTAACCTCAATCAAGCTATTATCAATAGCATCTTCAAAAGCCTTTGACATATTTTCTGCGTGGTGTCTTATGCTTGTTGCTGATAATTTATCCATTTTGTAGTCATAATAGGCTTGTATGTGCTTGTATGTAACCTCACACATCAATATTCCTTTTTCCTCAAAATAGGGGATAATATGATTTTGCATATTGCCCTTGTAATTACGAAAAGTGTTTTTTCTGACTTTCTTTTCAATAAGTGTCAGCCATTTGGTAAACCATTCTGCAACCGTGATATTATTAACAGGATTTACAGCGGCAACCGCTTTTGTAACCTCAACAGGATTTACAACCGCTTTAAATTCTGTAACAGGTTTTTTAATTTCTGCCTGTTCAAGCTCTGCTATTTTATCTCTGAGGATTTTTTCAGCATTTCGCTTATTGCCCTTGATTGATAAGCCTGTGTTAATCCATTTTTGCTTACGCTTGTTGTTTTCGTCACGGAAACTAACTACACAATACCATTTATTGTTTTTTTGTTGTACACTGCCTGTAATAGCCATATCAAAATATATCTCCTTTCTTTCGGCTATACAGTCAATTCAATCTGATATATTAAATATATCACCTCTAACAGAAAACATCAAGCAATAAGTTTAATTTTGTTAGATAAAAATTGAATAACTGAAACCTTTGGAATAATATATTTTTTGCCTATTTTTACTGTTTGTATCGTTCCATTATGTATAAGTTCATAGGCTTTATTTTTGCCGATATGTAACATCTGCATAAGCTGTTGTATTGTCACAACATCGGGATATTTTGCAAACATATTGTTATAATTTATTGTTGTATCTTCATTAACATTCATATTTAATCACCTTCATATTTTGTTATTCCGCTATTTTGTATTGTATTATAATTGCTTTTATAATCATTGTAATAAGCGTTATATATACCGCTGTATGTGTTCAAAATCAATATAAGTATAGCTATACTAATAGAACATAAACAACGCTTACAGCGGTTATATTTGTCTATCTACACTATGTTTTATTACATCTGTTTGTTATTAAAATCTTAATTTTATTTATCTATTTCGTTTAAATAATATT
>JBJEOP010000107.1:0-8032 GCA_051880775.1 Acutalibacteraceae bacterium | reverse complement strand
TCCCTGTTACCTACTCGGAAAAACCTTTCGAGCCGCATAATGTTTCGGTATTGAATTTTAAGACAACTATAACAGATTTTATTTTTTCTGTCAAGCCATTATTTTCTGAAAAAAAACAATCATTTATTACAGAAATTTTTTATTATATCAGCGGTATATTTTATATCGTCATTGCTGTGTGCCGCTGAAACAAACATCGCCTCAAACTGTGACGGTGCAATATAAATTCCGTTATCCTGCATATACTGAAAATATTGTGCGTATTTTGCGGTATCGGAGGTTTTTGCACTGTCATAATCTTTAACTTTAATATCCGTAAAAAAAGGTGTCATAATCGAACCGACACGGTTTACATTAAGACCTGCACTTTTCATAGCGTTTTCTATTATCGCTGAGTTTGTTTCAAGCTGAGTGTACAAGTCCTTTTCGCTTTCAATGATTTTCAGCGTTGCAATACCTGCGGCAACGGCTGTCGGATTGCCCGAAAGCGTACCTGCCTGATATACAGAACCGAGCGGTGCTACGCACTCCATAATCTCTTTTTTGCCGCCATACACCGCCAGCGGCATACCTCCGCCTACGATTTTTCCGAGTGTCGTCATATCGGGTATTACTCCGTAATACTGCTGTGCACCGCCTATACTTAGTCGGAATCCCGTTATAACCTCGTCAAAAATAAGTACGGTATTATGCTTTATTGTAATTTCACGCAGGAATTTCAGAAAATCCTTTTCAGGCGGAACAACACCCATATTTGCCGCACAAGGTTCAACGATTAAACAGGCAATTTCGTCGGGATATTCGTCAAACAGCTTCTGAACGGAAGTTTTGTCGTTATATTTTGCAAGAAGCGTATTGTCGGTGTAACCCTTTGGAACACCTGCACTGTCGGGGATTGAATTTGTGAGCAAGCCCGAACCCGATTTAACAAGCAGTCCGTCTGAATGTCCGTGATAGCAGCCCTCAAACTTAATGATTTTATCACGGTGAGTATAGCCTCTTGCCGCACGGATTGCACTCATAACCGCCTCTGTACCCGAATTTACAAGACGTAGCATTTCCATTGACGGAATGTGTTTTTTTATAAGCTCTGCAAGCTCGATTTCACCCTCGTGACACGCACCAAAGGTCAAGCCCCTTTCACAGCTTTTTATAACAGCCTCTATAACTTCGGGTCGGCTGTGTCCGAGAATGTTCGGCCCCCAAGAGCAGATATAATCAATATATTCGTTGCCGTCAACATCGTAAATTTTGTCTTTTTCCGCTCTGTCGATAAACAGCGGCGTTCTGCCGACAGCGTTACAGGCACGTACAGGACTGTTTACTCCTCCCGGCATAAAGGTTTTTGCTTTTGTGTAAAGTTCCTTTGATTTATCTGTATTCACTCGTCTTCCTCCAACCATTTTGCAGCGTCAATAGCGTGATATGTTATTATAACATCAGCACCGGCTCTTTTTATTGCAATAAGATTTTCCATAACAATTTTCTTTTCGTCAATCCAGTTAAGCTGTGCCGCCGCTTTAACCATTGAATATTCGCCGCTGACATTATATGCGACAAGCGGCAAATCAAAGCGGTCACGGGCGGCTCGGATTATATCAAGATAAGCAAGTGCAGGCTTTACCATAACCATATCTGCTCCCTCGGAAATGTCGTCGGCAATTTCTCTGAGTGCTTCAAGTCCGTTTGCACTGTCCATCTGATATGTTTTTCTGTCGCCAAAGCTTGGTGCAGAGTCTGCCGCATCACGAAAAGGCGAATAATACGCCGACGCAAATTTTGCACTGTATGAAAGTATTGGTGTATCAATAAATCCGTTTTCATCAAGTGAAGAACGGATTGCTTCCACTCTGCCGTCCATCATATCTGACGGTGCAATAATATCAGCACCCGATTTTGCAAGGCTGACCGCCATTTTTGAAAGCAGCGGAAGTGTTTCATCGTTGAGGATTTTGCCATTGCACACAACACCGCAATGACCGTGAGAAGTATATTCGCACAGGCACACATCAGCAATTACAAGCAGTTCGGGGTATTTTTGTTTGATATATTTTATTGTCCTCTGAGTAATGCCGTTATTGTCATAAGCTGATGTTGCAAGCTCGTCTTTGTGGGCAGGAATACCGAAAATCAAAATTCCCGATATATTGCTTTTTTGAACTTCACTAAGTATTTCGTCCAGTCTGTCAACGGAATACTGATAAACTCCCGGCATTGAATTAACAGGATTTTTTATGTTTTCTCCCTCTATAACAAACAAAGGATAAATTAAGTCACTCTTGTTAAGATGTGTTTCACGCACGAGGCGGCGTATCTGCTTATTCGCTCTCAGTCGTCTGAATCTGTTCATTTTGTACCTCCTGTAAAATCGTATCGGTTATCCCCTGAACATTCTGTGTTTCGGAGATTAAATAATCGCTCACTCCATAGCTTTTAAGTGTGTTTGCCGTAGCGTTGCCGATACATATAATTTTTGTTTTTGAAGATATTTTATATCCGTTATCAAAAAATGCCAATACTCCCGACGAGCTTGCAAAGGTGATAAAATCCGTGTTTATTTCGGTATTTTCATTTGTTTTGCTGTCGGCGGTTACATCATAGATTTTTATATCGTTATAGCTTATTTTTGCATTGTCAAGAATTTTCGTCAGTTCAGGCGAGCCTTGCTTTGCACGGAGAATAAGTATATTTTCATTGTCTGACGCTTTTTTTACAAGCTCCTCGCCGAGTGCCTGTGAAGTATAAATACAAGGAACAATGTCGGCAATAATGCCGTGTTTTTTCAGAACGTCAGCAGTACCGCTGCCGATTACCGCAAATTTGACATTACAAAGCTTTCTTATATCAATATTAAGTCTGATAAGCCTATTGAAAAATATTTCTGCACCGTTAATGCTCGTAAGCACTATAACACTGTATTTCTGAATGTTCACAAGTGCATTGTCAAAGGCTTTGTTTTCCGTATATTCAATAACATTCAGGTAATTTGCTTTTTGAACCTCTGCACCGAGTTTTTCAAGCTGTAATGAGAGTTTGCCGACAAAATTCTTTGTTCCTGTAACGGTAACGGAAGTATCTTTCAGCGGAAGCTTTACGGCATCCGCAAAATCAAATGCGGCAACATCACCGACAACTATTACGACAGGTGCTTGTAGTTTTGATTTTTCGACTGTATCGGAAATGTTTTTCAGGCTATCTTTTACAATTTTCTGATTTTTACTTGCTCCGTCCGAGATGACGGCGGCAGGGGTGTTTTCGTCTTTGCCGTATTTTATGAGCATTTCGGAAATATGCCGCAAATTCCTCAGTCCCATAAGAAAAACAAGTGTGCCGCTTAGCTTAGCGTAGGTTTCCATATCTTTCGGAAGTAAATTTTCGGAAGTATGACCTGTTATTATATGAAAACTGCGGCTTAATTCACGATGAGTGACAGGTATTCCCGCAAGCTCGGGAACGGCAACTGATGAGGAAATTCCCGGAACAACGCTATATTCTATGTTATGTTCCTTTAATGCTTGTATTTCCTCGCCGCCTCTGCCAAAAACAAACGGGTCGCCGCCCTTTAAGCGTACAACGGTTTTGCCCTCATCAGCCTTTTGTACAAGGATTTTATTTATGTTTTCCTGTTTTTCGCTGTGGTGTCCTGCACGCTTTCCGACACATATTTTTTCCGTATCAGGCAAAACAAAATCAATCAGCCTGTTATCAATAAGACTGTCATAAACAACTGTATCACATTGTTTCAGAATTTTAAGCCCTCTTAAAGTTATAAGGTCATAATCTCCGCAGCCTGCACCGACAAGATATACTTTTCCTGTATTGCTCATAGCTTTGAAATCAACTCCTTTGCAAGCTCAAAGCGGTTTTCAATATCCGATATTCCCGATACTTTTCTGATTGAATCCTTTGAAACCGTCAGACTGATTTTACCGTTTTCAATATATGAATATGCACCTGTCGGCATAGTACAATCTGCATTAAGCAAACGCAAAACACTTTGTTCCGTTTCAAACGACAAAAATGTTTCCTTATCGTTTATTGCATTGATGAACGGCGTGACAAAATCATTTTTTCGGCTTTCTACTGCAATAATTCCCTGACAAGCTGACGGAAGAAAATCATTATAATCAAAGGCCTTGATGTTATATTCGGGATTTTCAAAAAGTCCGAGCCGTTTGAGTCCTGCCGCCGCAAGAATAACGGCGTCATAATCTCCGTTTTGCAGCTTTTTAAGACGTGTATCAATATTGCCACGAATATCCTTGAATTGCACCTTGGAATAAAGGCTGTGCATATTTTTAATACGGCGAACACTGCCTGTTCCGACAACAAAATCTGATGTGTTTGTAATTTCTCTGCCCGAAAGCATTACAAGAACATCACGGTAATCGCCCCGTTTAAGCACACCTGAAATTTCAAGACCGTTTTCAAGGTAAATCGGTAAATCCTTTGCACTGTGAACGGCTATGTCAATTTTTCCGCTTATCAATGCACGCTCTATTTCGGAAACAAAAACGCCCTTTCCGCCTATCTGTACAAGCGGTTTATCAAGAATTTTATCCCCTGTTGTGACAATAGGTACAATTTCTGTCTGAATTTCAGGAAATTCAGTCTGCAACGCCCTTATAACCATATTTGTCTGTGCCATTGCCAATTTGCTTTTTCGTGTTCCGATTTTAATTTTCATCACTGTTACTTATTTCCTCTATTATATTATAAATCTGTTCGTCATCAGGCAATTTATCCGAATTGATACACAGGTCAAGAATTTTTTCGTTTGCTTTTTTCCGCAAATATTCCGAATTGATTTTTGCTTTTATAATCGGTCGGTATTTACTTAAAATTTCTATTATTTCGGGATTTATACCGTCAAGTACATCTTCAATTTGTTGTCTGAGATATTTTGCATAAAGCGGACTTTTCCCTGATGTTGTTATTCCGACTGTTACATCGTCTTTTTTGATGATTGACGGAAAAATAAAACCGCATTTTTCTTTGTCATCAACCGTATTGACAAGTATATTTTCAGCTCTGCACAATTCAAAAATATGTGAGTTGAGTTTTTCGTCATTGGTTGCCGATATTACCATAAATGCGTTTTTGATGTCTTTATCAATAAATTTTCTGTGTTCGGTTTTAACACCGATTTTTTTAATTTCATCACAGATTTCAGGGGCAATAACCATTATATCGGGATTGAATAAAATTATTTTTCTGAGCTTTTGAAGTGCTACTTTTCCGCCACCGACAATAATACATTTTTTGTTTTCTATGTCAATATAAAAAGGAAAATATCCCATAATCACACCTGCCCTGCACAATTTTTCAATACATCAATAACTGCCGAAAACTGCTCTGCACTCAATGACGCTTTGAGTTTATACAGAACAGTTTCAGCAGAATTATCCGATATATATGATTTTAAATTTTCAAGACACGGTAAAAAATCGTGAAATATCAAGTCCTTTTTGAGTACATCAATTTCTTCTGAAATTATGTTTTTGGCAGATATTACGCTTTCGGCTTTTTCGAGATTATTTTTTCTTGCAAGCTGTTCAAAATAATCTATATCAACAAGTCGGACTCCGCTGATATTCACAATGCTTTTATCAATATCAGACGGAATGGCAAGGTCGATAAAAAGACGGTTTTTATTATTTTTTACATTTTTCTTTATATCATACGCAGTAACCGTATAGTGCGGACTGCTTGTTGCACTGATAACACAGTCGGCACTGTCGATATATTCATAACGCTTATCATAATCAACTATGCTGATATTTGAATTATTTTGCATTAAATTTAAGTCAGCACCGTGATGTCTTGATGTTGCAATAACATTGAGATTCTTGTGTGATACAAGATTTTTAAGCACAGTTGAACCTATTTTTCCCGTTGCACCGATAACAAGCACGGTCTTGTCTTTTCCGAGTTTTGCCGCCTCATTTGCAGCGAGAGTGGCGGTCGATACAGATGTTTTTGAAAGCATTGTCTGTGTTTTTATTTTCTTGGCACAAGTGATTGCCGACTGAAAAACCATATTTATTTCATAGCCTGTGGTGCCGCATTGTTTTGCAAAAGCATAAGCGTTTTTTGTCTGTCCGAGAATTTCATCTTCACCTATTACCATTGAGTCTATTCCGCCTGCAACCCTGAACAGATGGGAAATTGCATTTTCTCCGTCAAAGCTCATTATGTACGGAATCAGCTCCTCTGTGTCGGTTTTTCCGTATTTTGCAAGAGTTTGTTCAGCAATCAAATGTGAATGGTAATTACCGCAGAAATACAGTTCAGTTCTGTTACAGGTGCAAAGCAGAACGCATTGTGAAATATCGCTTTTGTCTGTAAGTGCGGATAAAATCTCACGCTGTATATCTGGCGTAAAAGCAAAATTTCTACGGAAATTCAAATCGGCTTTTTTATAGTTTATACTTATACAAAACATAAATTCAATCTCGCTTTTAAGGTATTAAATTATTACAGAGTTGTCCTGCAAAGCCTTATTTTCAAGCAGATATGTCTTTTCTCCCGATGTCACAAATAGTCTGTAAATAAACACATTTACCTTTTCGCCAACCTCAATGCGACTTTCTTCAAGATGTCGTTTTGCAGTTATCAAAGAACCGTTTGCCCTTACTCTGAGTTCAATGTTATCTCCTCTGAAAGAAACCTTTTCAACAACACCTTCGGTTGCTGATGTCTTGTATATTTCTTCCTCGTTCTTCTTTGTAACTTTGATAAACTCAGGACGGACAAATGCTTTATCGACATTTTCAACCTTATCAAAGGTATGAAACGACTGATAATCCTCCAATACTGACGGCTGACCGAAAAACGATGCGGTAAATGCTGTCTGTGGGTGCTGATAAACTTCAATCGGTGTGCCTTTCTGCTCTACTCTGCCTTTATTTGTTATTATAATTTCGTCTGCTACTTCTATTGCCTCGTCCTGATCGTGAGTTACAAAAATACTGGTTACCCCAAGTTTTTCGATCATATCTTTAAGCCAGCTTCTGAGCTCCTGTCTGACCTTTGCGTCAATAGCCGCAAAAGGCTCATCAAGCAAAAGCAGCTGCGGATTCGGTGCAAGAGCCCTTGCGAATGCAACCCTCTGCTTCTGACCGCCTGAAAGCTGACTCGGATACCTTTTTTCAAGACCTTCAAGTCCGATAAGCGATATAAGCTCTTTAACTCTTTTATCAATATCTTTTTTATTAACTTTGCGTGTTGTAAGACCAAAGGCAATGTTATCATAGACTGTCATATAGCGGAACAGTGCGTAATTCTGAAATACAAAGCCTATTCCTCTTTTGCTTGCAGGAACATTATTGACAGTCTTGCCGTTTATTATTATATCACCGCTGTCTGGAATTTCAAGTCCGGCTATCATTCTGAGTATTGTTGTTTTTCCGCTGCCGCTCGAACCCAGAAGTCCAATGAGTTTTCCTTTTTCTATGCCAAAGCTGACATTATCTGTTGCCTTGTAATCACCAAACTTTTTATTTATATTTCTCAGTTCAACATACATTTATGCGTCCTTCTTTCCTTTGTACTCAACAACATTTCTGATAACAAGAATAATAACGGCTAATATAACAAGAATTGATGATACCGCAAAAGCCGGAACATACTGAAATTCATTGAATAAAATTTCAACGTGGAGCGGCAGTGTGTTTGTCTTTCCTCTTAAATGTCCTGAAATTACCGAAACTGCACCGAATTCTCCCATTGCTCTTGCCGTACAAAGCACACCTCCGTAAAGCAATGCCCATTTAATATGCGGGAATGTAACTTTTCGGAATATTCTGAAACCGCCTGCACCCATAAGTGCCGCAGCCTCCTCCTCGTCTGTTCCCTGTGATTCAAGTACGGGTATAAGTTCTCGTGAAATAAACGGAAATGTAACAAACACTGTTGCAAGAATTATTCCGGGTACGGCAAAAACTATTTTCAGTCCCATATCCTGTAAAAAAGGATATATCGGACTTTGTCTGCCATAAGTAAGAACAAAAATCAAGCCTGCAATAATCGG
>JBJEOP010000106.1:0-8073 GCA_051880775.1 Acutalibacteraceae bacterium | reverse complement strand
ATAATAACACGGACTAAAATTTTCGTGTTATGTTTCGGGAGGAAATTTTGAGAATATGCAGAAAAATAACACACTCAGACAATTTGCAAAATATGTCAGTATGAATATTCTCGGAATGATTGGCTTTTCATTCTATGTTCTTGCCGATACGTTTTTTATCGCCGATAAGCTCGGTTCGCTCGGACTTGCGTCACTCAATGTTGCAATTCCTGCTTTCAGCGTTATGCAGGCACTCGGACTTATGCTCGGAATAGGCGGTGCAACAAAATATTCCGTTTACAGAGAACAGGGCAATATCACAGCCGCACGAAAAGTATTTTCGGACACGTTTTCTGTCGGATTTGCTGTTTCGGCGGTTCTGATGATTTCGGGTATATTCTTTTCACAGGGAATTGCGGCTCTTCTCGGTGCTGACGGAGAGATTATCAATGATACAACAACATATATAAGGACGTTTCTCTGTTTTGCACCCGTATTTGTCACAAATAATATATTTCTTGCCTTTGTGAGAAATGACGGAGCACCGTCAATTTCAATGAGTGCAATGCTTTCGAGCAGTTTTTCAAATGTTGTGCTTGATTATATCTTCATTTTTCCGTTAAATCTCGGAATGTTCGGTGCAGCTTTTGCAACATCGCTTTCGGCTCTGATAAGTCTTGCGATTTTGCTGACTTATACCGTCACAAAATCAAAAACGCTGAAAATAAGGCTGACCATACCGAAAATATCAAACATCAGAAACATAATGACGCTCGGTCTGTCGTCTTTTATAACGGAGATGTCGTCGGCGGTGGTTATTATTGCGTTTAACCTTGTAATAGCTGAAATTTCGGGCAATACAGGAATAGCGGCATACGGAATTATTGTGAACACCGCACTTGTTGTCATTTCAATTTTTACGGGAATAGCACAGGGCATACAGCCGCTTGTAAGCACTGCCTATGCACACTGCGAAAAAGCCGTAATGAAACGCACATTTGTTTATGCTTTGATTTTGGAGCTGATTATTTCGGTATCGGTTTACAGTATTGTGTTTGCTTTTTCTGACGGCATAATTGCAATATTCAACAGTGAAAATAATACTGCACTTGTTCCTATTGCAAAAACAGGCTTTGAAATTTATTTTGCAGGATTTTTCTTTGCAGGTTTCAATATTATTTCATCAGCCTATCTCAGTGCAGGCGAGAGGGCGGCAAACGCTTTTCTTATCTCGATTATGCGTGGACTTGTAATAATACTGCCGTCAGTTATAATACTGGCTTTGCTTTTTGGAATGAACGGCGTATGGTTTTCGTTTGTGTTTGCAGAAATGCTGACATCTGTAATTGCAGTAATCTGTATGACAATTAAGCAAAATTGACTGATTTTTTTAAAAATATTCATAGTTTGTTTATTGAAAATACGACAATATATATTATAATATTTAACATAAAATATATATGCAAAGGTATTTTTTTCTGGGGTGAAACAAATTATGTCTGTCGGTCTTATACTTGAAGGTGGAGGAAACAGAGGTACATATACAGCCGGAGTGCTTGATGTACTTATGGATAATAATATATTTTTTCCTGTAACTTATGCAATATCTGCGGGGGCTTGCAACGCACTTTCCTATATTTCAAAGCAGCGTGGACGAAATTATGAGGTAATCACAAAATATACTGCTGACAAGCGTTATCTCAGCTTTAAGCTGATGAGAAAAACAGGTTCAATATACGGCTTTGACTTTATTTTCGGCGAACTGTCAAAAACTCTCATACCCTTTGATTATGAGGAGTTTTTCAGGAGCGGTATGCAGATTTGCGTAGGAACAACCGACTGCGAAACGGGAAAGACAGTGTTTTTTGATAAATCACAGATGAAAGAAAGCTTTACTTCCGTTATTGCGTCGTCGTCAATGCCGGTAGTGTCTAATATAGTTGAATATCAGGGGCATAAGCTCCTTGACGGCGGAGTAACGTCGCCTATACCGCTTGACAGGGCGATTTCCGACGGAATACAAAAGAATGTCGTTATTCTTACCCGTGATAAGTCCTATGTCAAAAAGTCAAAACCCGATTTTCCTGTCGGTATGCTCAAAAGAAAGTATAAGGAATATCCGGCACTTATAGAGGCGATAAAAAACCGTCCCGAAGTCTATAATAACGAACGCAGGCTGTGCTATGAAATGCAGGATAAGGGCAACGCACTTGTAATTCAGCCGTCAGAACCGATAACAATAGGAAAATACTGTAAAAATCCCGACAAGCTCAAAGAATTATATAATCTGGGAGTGAAAGACGCAAAAGAAAATCTTGTAAACATAAGGCGTTTTATTGCTCTTAACAGTTAAAATTATGCACTAATGGTTCTTGCTGAGAATTATTAGTGTATAATTTTTTGAAATGATTTTGACATTAACACATATTTAATGTATAATGGACTTAATTTAAAAGAAAAGGGAGTTGTGCTTTTATGGATAAACTTTTGGAACTTCTCAGCGAAAACGCAGAATTTACTCCGTCACAGCTGGCGGCAATGCTCGGCAAAACAGAAAAAGAGGTTGTTGAACAGATAAGGGATTATAAAGAAAAGGGTATCATAAAAGGATATAAAGCACTTATTAACCGGGAAAAAGTACCTGATTCAGGCGTTACGGCACTTATTGAGCTTAAAGTAACACCAAAGCCCGAAACGGGATTTGATGACATAGCAAAGATTGTTATGTCATACGATAATGTAGAAAGCGTTTATCTGGCGGCGTCATCACGTTATGACCTTATTGCGATAGTAAACGGAAAGTCGATACAGGATATTGCGGAATTTGTTTCAAAAAGACTTTCAACACTTGATGCAGTTATAGGAACAGCCACTAATTTCCTGCTCACAAAATACAAGGAGAGCGGCGTGGTTTTCTATGACGAGGACGACAATGATGAACAAAGGAGCCTGATACTGTGATAGAGTACGAAAAGTTTTTGAACGATAAGGTTCAGAAAGTAAAGCCGTCGGGAATAAGAAAATTTTTCGATATTGCAAACGAAATGGACCACGTTATTTCGCTGAGTATCGGAGAACCCGACTTTACAACCCCATGGCACGTTCGTCAGGAGGGCATAGAATCTCTCAGACGGGGACACACATGGTACACGCCCAACAGAGGCTTTATTGAGCTTCGCAACCAGATTTCAAATTACTTTGCAAGGCGTTTTGATGTCGAATATTCGCCCGACAGGGAAATTCTTGTTACTGTCGGCGGTTCAGAGGCTATTGACCTCTGTATCCGTGCATTGATACAGGAGGGCGACGAGGTGCTTATTCCTCAGCCGTCGTTTGTATGCTATGAGCCTATGACGCTTATGGCTGACGGTACTCCCGTAATAATCCGCACAAAAGCCGAAAACGGTTTCAGACTTACCGCCGAGGAAATCGAAAGCTGTGTAACGCCTAAAACCAAGCTTCTTATACTGCCGTTTCCGAATAACCCCACAGGTGCAGTAATGAGAAGGCAGCACCTTGAAGAAATTGCAAGGGTTGTTGAAAAGCATAATCTTCTTGTGCTTTCCGACGAAATATACGGAGAGCTTACATACGGAGATGAACGCCACGTTTCTTTTGCGTCAATAAAGGGAATGAAAGAGCGTACAATCGTTGTCAGCGGATTTTCAAAGGCTTATGCAATGACAGGCTGGCGGCTTGGTTATACGCTTGGACCTGCACCGATTATTTCACAGATGACAAAGCTGCACCAGTACGCAATAATGAGTGCGCCGACAACTGCACAGTATGCGGCAATAGAGGCACTCAAACACGGCGACAGCGATATTGAGCGTATGCGTTCCGAATACGATATAAGAAGGCGGCTTGTTGTTGACGAATTTTGTCGTATGGGACTTACTTGCTTTGAGCCTGAGGGAGCGTTTTATGTTTTTCCGAGCATTAAAGCCTCAGGTATGACATCGGAAAAATTCTGCGAACAGCTCATCTACTCACAGCGTGTTGCAATAGTTCCCGGTGCGGCATTCGGCGAATGCGGAGAGGGCTTTGCACGGGTATCCTATTCATATTCACTCAAACATATCAAAGAGGCACTCGAAAGAATAGAGCGTTTTGTCAACGAACAAAAATGAGTGTCGGAAAGGTTGTAGTATATGCGTTCAACGGTCTTGGCACCTGCAAAATTAAATCTTTTTCTTGATATTACAGGTAAGAGAAACGACGGCTATCATATCGTAAATATGATAATGCAGTCGGTGTCACTCTTTGACGAGGTAACGGTAACAACTGAGAGCGGTGAGGATATAACCGTATCCTGTTCTGACAAAAGCATTCCCTGCGACAGCACAAACACAGCGTATATTGCCGCACAGAAATTCTTTGAATATGCCGAAATACCGCAGACGGGTCTGTCAATAAAAATCAGGAAAAAAATACCCTCACAGGCAGGAATGGCAGGCGGAAGTACAGACGCAGCCGCAGTGCTTATTGCAATGAATGAAATATTCGATACGGACTATTCACAGTCCGAGCTTGCGGAAATAGCCGCTGATGTTGGTGCAGATGTGCCGTTCTGTCTTTTCGGCGGAACAATGACCGCAACGGGAATAGGAACAATTCTCAGTCCTTTGCCCGATATACCCGACTGTTTTATCGTAATCGTAAAGCCCGAAATAAACATTTCAACAAAAGCAGCCTACGAAAAGTCCGATGAAACAGGCTATGACGATTGTAAAAACAGCGACGCAATCGCCGACTGTATCTGTACAGGCAGCTTGGAGGGCATAGGCAAGAATTTGTACAACAAGTTTGAAGAGGTTGTGGATATTTCCGAGATAAAGAGCATAAAAAGCTGTATGAAACAGTTCGGAGCTGTGGGTGCGTGTCTTACGGGCAGCGGCTCGGCTGTTTTCGGAATATTCACCGATAAATCCGACGCTGACGACTGTATCTGTCAGCTTGAAACGGTCTATAACGACATATACCTCGTTCACCCGACATCAGAGGGCTGTCATTTTGCACCTCCGCAAACCCTCCTCAGCTCACTTTTTTAGTTAGGAGTTTTTATCAGTGTGGAGTGTGGAGAGTGGAGAATGGAGTTGTGTGGACGGTGAGTTTATTTGATTGACAGGGCGTTGAAGATATATTCAAAAACTTCTACGATTTTGAATTTTACCTGATAGTTTACGCTGTTTTCTACTATATCCTGTTCGTTTTCGTTGAGTACGGAATTGAGTTCGTTTCCCTCAGCTGACGGAACGCATACCGCAGGATACAGAACACACCACCAGTTTTTGCCATTGCCGTCGCCTATGACAATTCTCAGTGCCTCATACTGACCGGCAGGCAGAGTAAATTCATTATAAACTCTTGTGTTGAATGACATATTTGTGACATAAGCGTCAACGGGATAGTCATAACCGTATTCATATACAAGTGACTGTGCCTTGTCCTTTATCAAATCAATATTATCACGGGCAGTCTGTACGGACTGCTCTTTGTTTTTGCAGCTTTTGAAAAGCTCCTCAGTATATTCCAGAATACCGTCACGCACATAAAGTTTAAGATTCTGGTCGTCCTTACTGTCGGAATTTGCGATAATATGCAGTCTGAAAACCTCGCTTTGAATATCGTCACAAGCACCGCAAAAACCCGTTACTGACAAAAGCATTGAAATAACAAGTGCACAACATACAGCCTTAAACATTAACTTCATATTTTATGTTCCTTTCCGTATTTTATACACATAATATTGACGGCTTTTCGGGGCTTAATTCATATGATACATTTTTTTTATTTATGTAGCACTTTCTGAAAAAAGTGCTACACGAAAAAGTCAGTGTTTATACAGCTTTTGAGAATTTTAGCCGCTTAAAAAACTCTACAAATATTTTTAGGCTCTATAATAAATGTTGGGGTAAGCAAATAGAGCTGTAAAATGACAAGCAGAATACAAAAAAGACAGTGTAACTGAAAAAAGCCGTAAAAACACAATATAACACAAAAAACATAGCAAACAAGCCGTTTTTTGAGCGTACTATATCGGTACGACTTGAAAGACGGCTTGTTTTTTGTATTTTGCTTGTCAAAGGATTTTATGCAATTCTTTAGGATATGTGATTATTTTTGAAAATGGTGTTTGTGCGGTGTTTATAAGGTGTTTAAACTGTTGAAAACCGCTTTAATACTATGATTTTTTAAAAAGATTGAAATATGAAGTTTTAGGTTGTTGTGATTTATTTAATACCAACAATACCAACAAAATACTTTTTTAATGCCAACAGGTTGGTATTTCGATAAATACCGGCTTTCAGACACTTTTTGAAGTTTTCAACACAAATATATATTTATACGCAGTTTTTGTATAAATATACATTTTCTTTTTGTCAGGAAATCATTTGATCAGTGTCAGCCGTATCTTTTAAATTTTCCGGCTTACTGCTTACGAAGTCGGAATAGTCAACAAGGGCGTGCTGTGCCTGCTCGTTTAACTTTTTATAGTTAGACAACAAATGCTGCTCCTGCTCATCTGCTCCGCTATTGCAGTCGTCGGAAGAACTTTTAGATACTTCTGAAATGCTATCGCCTGTATTTATACTCGGTTCGTCAGTGCGACCAAGTAAATAATCAACAGATATACCGAAATAATTAGCGAGGGTTATGAGATTTTCTGCTCCTGGTAGCTTATCTCCTTTTCGCCAGTATCCTATTAATCTATCTGATATACCTGTTTCTTTACTGATTTTGTAAGCAGTTAAATCAAGTGTAGTCATAAGGTTGTCTAAAATTTGGTATAGTTGCATAAAAATCCCCCTCTATCTTTATAGAACTTTTTAGCGATAATATATTGATCACTGAACTAAATAGCGGTATAATAATACTGTGGTAACACACAATTTAATAATACCACAGTAACAAAATTAAAACAACAGAAACGGAGGATTTATGCTTATGAGTATAGGCAAAAATTTGCAGGATTTGCGTAAAAAGGCAGGCTATACACAGGAAGGGCTTGCCGAAAAGGTCGGTATCGGAAGGTCTATGCTGGCACAGATTGAACGAGGAACAAAAACTATATCATTGCCGCTTGCAGATGCTGTTGCAGATGAGCTGCATTGCAGTATATATGATTTCCTGGATAAGAAAGGCTGATGTTATGGATTTATTAACAATTCAGAAAAATCTGATTAAAGCACAACAGGATTACATATCTGCATTATCTGAGCAAAGCAATGTTACAGAAATGCTTGATAATTCGAATAACGAGGAAACCAATGAAGAAGAAACTTCACGCAACAGCTGTTCTGCTCTTATCATCGGCGAGAGCGTCAGAAAATTACGCACCCAAAAAGGCTTGACTCAGACTGAACTTGCGGAAAAAGTTGGTGTAGGGCAAACAATGATTGCTCGTGTTGAACACGGAGCAAAGATACCTTCACTACCACTGGCATTGGATATGGCAAAGGTGCTTGGCTGTACCGTTGATGAGATGTGTTACGGCACAAGCATTGATACCAAAAACGAAACAACTGACTTTTCCGAGAAACTCAGAAAGCTCAGAATGGATAAAATGCTTTCCAGAAAGCATCTGTCAAAAGCCACAGGAATATCGGAGGATTCTATACTTAGCTATGAATTAGGAAGAAGAAAGCCGAAAATTGAAGCTTTATCTTCAATAGCCGAGTATTTTGGTGTAAGTGTTGATTATTTAAACGGCAATCAAAGCCTCTGATGCAAGGAGGAAAAGATTATGTTGAAGTCGAACAGGTTTTTTAACGTGGAAACAATCCCACAGTATAAAATACTCAAGTACATAAGTGAGTATTTTGACGATTTTGAGGTTGATGTTCAGCCGGCATCCGGAGACAAGTCTGTTGTCAGATTTTTGGACGGCACTTATTTTGAGGTTTATTACCGTAACAATAAGACGTATGCGGAATTTTATGGAATACCATTCAACATTCATACCATGGAACAGCTTAAAATTTACAGACATATCCGGGATAACTTTTTCGACGGAGCGGTTCACACTGAATGGCTGTCCGGCAATAAAGCGAAAATCACGGACGAAAACGGCGATACTATGACGCTTATTTG
>JBJEOP010000105.1:31928-40348 GCA_051880775.1 Acutalibacteraceae bacterium | reverse complement strand
CCCTGCAAAACCTTTGTGTTTATCACGCTTTTTTAGTTTTGCTCAGGGCTAAATATAAAATTGAAATTAACCGATAAATTTGATAATAGCCAGGTCATAAATTTGAGCAGTATTAAGTCAAATTATAACAATAAAGAAATAAGCTTACCTGATAATATTTCATCAGATAAAAAATCACCGGAAATTTCTGTGAGTGAACCAAAAGAAATTTATGGTCTTGACAAGAATGGCGGTGTCATTACAATTACCGTTGAAGACGAAGTTGCTCTATATGGTGTTAAAATAACAAAATCCCATACTGATTCAGATGATAATAGTACTCTGGAATATATATTTGATGACAAAGATACAACAACGACCCAAAAAGTATATGAAATTAATACTAATGATTTAAAAACAGGCAGTTATTCATATACTATTGATGCAGAGGACAGGGCACAGAATACAGCGGAACAAAAAACTATTAAATTTTATGTTGACCACGAAACGCCGACAGGTTCAATAGATATTATTAACAATATTAACAATGACAACAATGTTAAAGAGATAAATGGTGAAAAATGGATAGGCGGATATGATGAAAACAATAATTTAGTAATTCAATTAACTGCTGAAAACAACGGTTCACCTTTTACTCAGTTTGATTTTAAAGTAAACGGACAAACAATTAGTGTTATAGTAGATGAAAATAATAATATTATTGATGTAAAGGAGCCAGAAGGAAAAAAAGGTGTCAAAGATGCACAAGTTGGCAAAGACAAAAACAATGCAACTATTGTAACCCTTACTCTTAATCCAGCTGATTATCCGACTGACGATAAAAACACTTACAACATATCCGCAACTTTATATACAAAATCAGGAAATACAAATGAGGATAAGATAGAATATACACTTCATGTTGATAAGGCAATACCTAATGTGA
This sequence comes from Acutalibacteraceae bacterium, assembly GCA_051880775.1. Classification (GTDB taxonomy): domain Bacteria; phylum Bacillota; class Clostridia; order Oscillospirales; family Acutalibacteraceae; genus UBA1213. Next base: position 39,423 of record JBJEOP010000105.1, on the reverse strand, counting down.
CTTCTTTTGAAGTAGCACAAACAAACAATAGTGTCGAAAATATCATAAATGTTCTTACATTTGGTTTATTCTGTAACAACTCAGTTTCACTTACTGTCAATGCACAAGATGGTGCTAATGATGTTGGACTTGAAAGACTGGAAATAGAATATAGTACAGATGGCATAATCACCAGTACTTATACAGAAGAATTAGAGGGTGAAAATTCTTATAGTTGGACACTCACGCTTGATAATGATATAAAGATATTCCAAAGCAATATAAAAGTAACAGCGTATGATAAGCTCGGAAAATCAAGTACTGTATGTCCTAACATAAATAATACAGTAGGCGAAGATAATGTTGAAAATCATAAGAATTTTGTTATGATAGAAGCTAATAAACCTGACGCTACATTTAAATTTCCTGATGCTAAATACACAGACATTACGGACAGCAATAATAATAAGATATGGTATGATGGTGAGGACAGAAATATAACTCTAACCGTTCAGGATAAAGATTCAGGTTTAAGAGAAGTTAAGGTTTATTTGAACATAACTGATGAAAATAATAAATCCAATAATCAGTTGTCAGATAATATAATTGTTAATGGTCAAGAATTCCTTGATATAGCTACTTCAAGTTCAGGTAATGAAAAAATAAACGAACAAGAATACGAATTATCCATTCAAAAGATTGTAGAAGAAGCAGCAGATAAAGTTGATATAAGCAAAGGCAAATACACCCTTACAGCAGAAGTAGTTGACAATGCCGGTAATGTGACAACAAAAGAAGTAACTTTTTACCGTGATGTTACAAATCCTGAGGTTACAGGATTTAACTTTGCCGATAAATCAGAAAACGAAAAAAACAATACAGGTGAAAACGGTGTGTATAATGTTGAAAAAAAGCCATATGGCTATTACTTCAAGGAATCTTGCAATATTACCGTTGTAGCCAAAGATGACAAAGCGTCATCAGGACTGAAAGAAGCCGTAGTAACATTTATGAAATATAATGAAACTGATGGCACATTAAAAAAACTTAAAGATGTAACGGCTACTATGAGCGGTACAGAAAGCGAAACAGTAGAAATCCCTGAGGGCTTTAAGGGTATGATTATCGCAAAGGTAACGGATAACACGGGTAATGTTTCAGCTGAAAAAACACCTTATGCGTTTGTTGTTGATAAAGACGAACCTATAATTACAATTTCACCTGATATTCCTGATTCATCGGTTGTTCCGAATTCTTCAAATCTTCCGGATACGGATTTACTTGATGACGAAAATCATAAACTTTACACCGACAATGTTTCGTTTACTGTAACTATTACTGACGAGAAGTCAGGACTTAAAAATATTGTTTATGAAGGAACTTCTGAAAACGGAACATACAAAGAAACGGTGACTACCGATATCAGTGATAATATTGATTCTGAATATGAAAAAGGTAAGGAAATTGGTAACGGCTGGAAAATTGTGTCAATGGATATGAATATCGTAACATCAGTCCAAAAAACATTTACATTTGGCACAAACGGTGACGATAAGAACATAAATGTAAACTTTACCGCTTACGATAATTCAAATAATAAATATTCTAATCAAACTGAAAGTTTTACAATTGACCGGGTTGCTCCGAAAGTTACAAGTGTGGATTTTCAGCCGTCAAGTGTGGATGGTAATGTTAATGTTTCTGACTTTATTGAAAAGTTAGAGTACGGTTATTATTTCAAAGGCAGCTTTACAATAGTTGCTAATTGTGAAGATACCGATCCGTCATCAGGTCTTAACAAGGTTGACTTTAATTTTGTAACATATAAAGACGGCGAAAAACTCAGCGAGGAAACAAAATCTGTAAATATTGAAAACGGAAAGGCAAGCTACACTGTTCCGGCAGGTTTCAAAGGACAGATATTCCTGACACCTTATGATAAAGCAAATAATTGCCCTGAGGCTAAAACAACTCAGGCTTATGTAGCTGAAAATAAGGCACCTGAAATTACAATAGCTGAGCTTCCGTCAACCGATAAGAAAGATGATGCCGGAAACAATCTTTACACAGGAAAAGTTCAGTTTAAGGTTACAATAACCGATACCGAATCGGGACTCAGAGAAATTGCTTATTCAAAATCATCTGATCTTGACAGTTTCTCCGCAAAAAAGACCACTGTTGATAATACAGCCAATAAAGCAGGAAACATACTTGAAAACGGCTGGAAAATCGACAAAATGGACAATAACCTTGTTACTCAGGTATCACAGATTTTCGTGTTCGATAAAGATGACAAGAATATATATCTGAGTTTTGAGTCAACCGACAGATCAAAAAATAAATCTTCAACAAAGAACAGTCAGAAGTTTACTATTGATACGGTAAGACCTACTGTTGAAAAATTTACTTTTGAGTCTGCGTCGGCTGATAATATATCCGAGACAGAAAAGTTTATTGAACTGCTTGAATACGGATATTATTTCAAGAAGAGCTTTAATGCAGTTGTAACTCTTGATGATGCAATTCCTTCATCAGGACTGGACAAGGTTTCTTTCCGACTGGTTGCTTATGATAAAGGAGAGTTGATTTCCGAAGAAATTCACGATGTAGATGTTAAAAACAAAAAGGCTGCTTATACGATTCCGGCAGGATTTAAAGGACAGGTTTATGCACAGGCTTATGACCTTGCAGTTAATAAATCCTCCGAGGTAACCCCACAGGCATTTGTAGTTGATGAAACAGCACCTCAAATCACGATTGAACCTTTGCCCGATAACAAGTCTAAAACCGATATGGACGGACATAAGCTTTATACGGGAACTGTTAAATTCAAAGTAACGATTTCAGATGAAAAGTCCGGTCTGAGAGAAATAGTATATTCAAAAAATTCTGAAAAAGACAGCTACGGAAATGTTGTCACTCAGATAGATAATACATTAGGTTACAATAAGGATTCAACTATTGATAACGGCTGGCATGTAATAAAGACCGACAGAAACCTTGTAACCGAAGTTTCTCAGGTGTTTACTTTCTCGACTGATGATAATAATATTGTTATGAGTTTTAATGCTACTGACAGATCAAAAAATAAATGCCGGACTTATAAAAATGAGAGCTTTACTATTGATACTACGGCTCCCGTTGTACAGATAACCTATCCTCAGCCAATCAACGGAAAATATTATAAGGGCTCGGTATCATTTAATATTCGTGTAACCGAAAGAAACTTTGACCCTGCACTTATGATAAAGGAAATCAAGGATACTTATAAGGGCAACGATCCTATGATAAGTTATGCAACCGACCCTGATAATAAACTTGTTCATACTGCAACGGTTGTATTTCCGTCAGGTGACTACACATTCAATTACAAAGGCGAAGACAGGGGAGCAAACGAAGCACAGATATATGATAACGGTAACATAACATCGTATTTCTATAAGAACTTTAATGTAGATGATGAAGCACCTGTCATCAATACAAATTTTGGAGAATTTGTAGTTGACGGAAAGAAAGAATATTATTTCAACAAAACCAAAACAGCAAGGATAGAGATAATGGAACATAATTTCTATGCTTATGATATGGGTATATCCGTTGAAAGAAAAGCAGCAGGAAGCAGTCATAATGTCAATGATGATAACTGGTATGAAACAGGAAGTTATTCAAGCAGCTGGAAAACAGAAGCAAATAATCCTGACAAACATATTCTTGATATTTCTTTTGCAGAAGATGCAGTGTACAGAGTTACCGTTTCTCCGGTTGACCGTGCCGGCAACAAAGCAAATACTGTTAAAAGTGCAGTGTTTGAAATAGATAAGACAGTACCGGTATTATACAGCAGAAATGGTTTGAATTCTGACGAAAGCGGATTTGTTGTATCTCCTTATTATGAAGTTTATGACGAAAAGAAAAAGGACACTCCTGCTCCTTCTGTAAAATTTGAAGATATTAACTTTGACAGACTTAAAATAACCACAACAGTATATAAGCCGGAATATATACACGGAAATGAAATAATAAGTATTAAAAAAGATGAACTTTCCAATGAGTTGACTAAAACAGCTTATGAAAAGGATTTTAATCTTAATAATTATTTTAATGATGATGGTGTATATGTAATAACATATGTTGCATATGACAAAGCCGGAAATGCTTGTGCAGAAGTCAATGATACTTATTTCAGAATGGTAAATACCGATGTTCTTGCATATATAAGTGACAGTAACCTCAGCAATCACACAGGATATTATTCTCTTATGGATGAAGACGGTAAAGCAATCAGTAAAAAAGCAGCGGATTTCAAAGATCTTGACATAAGGATTATTACCAAAAAGGGTGATAATGAATCCGGAACGATAATCATCAGAGATGAAAAACAGCAATATGTTACTGACGAGTATTCTACAAATACTGAACAGTCTATATCAAAAACTGCTGTAATGAAAAATATACATCTTTCGGCTTCATATTTTTCTGAAACATTCAAGGACGACAGTCTTGATGCAAGAATGTATTTGTCAGTAATGTATAAGGATACACCTTATGATTTGGCTACAATACATATCGACAACGAAAAACCAACTGCTGATTTACCAAGTGATTTTGTAAACTGGCATAATTATTTATTTACTGATGAAACAACTATTACATTGACCAACATAAGCGAAACATTAAACAAAGATTTATGTAAGGTTTATGAATGTCCGAGAGATGGTGACAGAACCGAAATCGAATTTAATTACAATAAAGACGCTAAAACGCTGAGTTTTATACTGAAAGAGGGACTTCATAATATAGATATCACTCTTGTTGACGAGGCCGGAAATGAATGGAATGTTGACAGAGTTAAATATCTGAGAGTCGGTAATTTTAGATTGTATCTTGGCATAGGAGCTGTTGTTGTAATAGCCGGTGTCGTTGTTACTATTGTTCTGTTGAGAAAGAGAAAACGCAATAAAAAAGCTCAGAATCAGGATAATGGTTGATTGAATGATTAGTGCTTAAAACATAATAAACCTTATAATACAATTAAATATTCTCTGTACAAATGTTGAAATTGACAGAGAAATTTTAAAAAGAGCATATTTGTCAAAATTCGTGAAAATGGAATTGAAATTCAAATTTTAACGGATTGACAAATATGCTCTGTTTTTTTAGTTTACTATGGATTCAAAAAGATTACGCATTTTGTAAAAACAGAATAATGGATTAGTGCAATTTCAATAAAAATTTTTAAAAAGTTTATTGTTGAAATGTGATAATATATGTAATATAATATATATAAATATTTATAATATCAAAAAATTTTTAATTTCAGGGGGTACAAAATGAAAACTATAAAAAGATATGTTGTAACTTTTATATTAGGCTTTGCAGTAATACTTTCTTGTTTTATGACAAAGCCAATATCAGCATACGCAGCAACTATTGTTCCGTGTGCAGTCGATAATCTTAACAGTAAATTAAAGCATAACTCTTATCTTACAGCTGTTGACAACGGATATATGAGAGTATTTTATAACAATCAGACTATTGGAATAGAGTATTATGACAACAGCTTCAATATTATAAGTAAAAAGACTATACCGGCTGAACTGGAATACTGGGGCGGCTTCTATAAGGGTTCTGACGCCTATTATCTTGTAGAAGGCTGTCCGAATATAGCAGAGGATGACTCAGCAGAGGTTGTTCGGGTTATAAAATACGACAGAAACTGGAACAGGTTGGGTGCAGCAAAAATAACAGGCAACACAGATATTTTTGGCGGAGTAGTCAGGTATCCGTTTGATATGGGCTGTGTGGAATTTGCCGAAAACAACGGAATGTTATATATTGTTACAGGACACGAGGGATATGTTGACCCACAGTATAATCAGGGACATCAGGGATTTCTTATGATAGCCGTTGATGAAGCAAAAATGACAGGTAAAATCATAGACGCTGATTTGGGACATTCATTTGCACAATATATAGATAACGACAGTTCCGGCTATTATGTTCTTCAACAAAAAGAGGGTTCAAGATGTACTGTCCTTTCAGAATACGACATTCACGGCTATAACTTTTCTAAAACACAAATTGCACGTACTTTTGAATACGGCGGCGTTCTGACTTCTGCGTGGGCAATTCCGTGCTATGCAAGTCTGGACGGTATGGCAATGTCATCTGATAATATTCTGTGCTTAGGAACATCTATTGACCAGTCAAAGTATGATGACGTAACCTCTGACACTCCACATAATGTATACCTTACGATAACTCCGAAATCTGATATTTCGGCTGAATCAACAACAGTAAAGTGGCTGACAAGCTTTACGGACGGAGGAAAGTGTTTTACAGGAGCGAAAATTACAAAGATAAACGACAATCGTTTTATGATCTCGTGGTCTGAATACACTTCAACTATGGAAATGCCCATTGCAACCGATGTGAACGATTGCCTGACTGCATATAATCTGCATTATATTTTTGTTGACGGCTCAGGAAACACTGTGAGCAAGGAATTTACTGAAAAGGCAGCAATTTCAGACTGCCAGCCAACAGTAAAAGGCTCGGATATAGTTTTCTATTCATCAACTGCAAATACAGTGGATTTTTATACCATTAACTCAACTACGGGAGCTTTCAGCAAAAAGATATATCGTCCTGCCGGAGAAAATGCATCTTGGGAAATATCAGACGGAACATTAACAATATCCGGCAGCGGAGCATTGTATGTTGACATCAAAAGCAATCCGGTTTATCCGATATCTTCCACAGAAAGCAGTTTTAGCTACTACACCAGTATGAACGCATGGGCACCTGTAAGAGATAATGTTACTAAGATGGTTGTCAAATCAGGCATAACAAGTATTGGCGATAATGCTTTTAACTATTTCCGTAATCTTACTGAGGTTTCACTTGAATCAGGCGTAAAGTCTATCGGAAAAGAGGCATTTGCGTTTGATAATGCTATTGAAAAGATAACTATTCCTGCAAGTGTTACATCTATCGGCGAGGATGCTTTATGGACAGGATATTACTGGGCATCTGATAATTCACACGTAGTGCGGGCAACAATATATACATACGAAGGGTCTGTTGCGGCGGATTATGCCAAACAAAATAATATAAAATCTGTTTTAACTGCTTTACCGCTTACCAACAACTCAACAATAAGCAGTACAACAATAACAAAAGGCGAATCTGTAACACTCAAAGCGGTTGCAACAGGAGGAACATCACCATATCAATATTCTTTTACTGCAAAACATTCAACGGCGAGCGAATGGACTGTTCTGAAAGCATACAACAGCACATCGACAAAATCGTGGACACCGGGACGTACGGGAACATATCAGGTTTGTGCAAAGGTTAAGGACTCAAAAGGCACAGAAGTCAAGAAATTTTTTACACTTACTGTTAATGCACCGCTTACCAACAACTCAACAATAAGCAGTACAACAATAACAAAAGGCGACTCTGTAACACTCAAAGCGATTGCAACAGGAGGAACATCACCATATCAGTATTC
>JBJEOP010000105.1:0-31828 GCA_051880775.1 Acutalibacteraceae bacterium | reverse complement strand
AGGTTAAGGATTCAAAAGGCACAGAAGTAAAGAAATTCTTTACACTCACGGTAAACGAAGATAAACCGCTTACCAATAACTCAACAATAAGCAGTACAACAATAACAAAAGGCAACTCTGTAACACTCAAAGCGATTGCAACAGGAGGAACATCACCATATCAGTATTCTTTTACCGCAAAACATTCAACGGCAAGTGAATGGACTGTTCTGAAAGCCTACAACAGCACATCTACAAAATCCTGGACACCGGGACACACAGGAACATATCAGGTTTGTGCAAAGGTTAAGGATTCAAAAGGCACAGAAGTAAAGAAATTCTTTACACTCACGGTAAATAATGCATAAACAATAATATTTAAAAAAATAATCAGTATATAAAAATTGTGCACATCGGGTGTTTGTGTCTGATATGCACAATTTTATTTTTAAGGAATAATAAATTTCGAAAAAAGCTGTTTATAATGCAATTCTAAGAAAAATATGCTATAATAAAAATATATCAAAATGTATTTTTATTATGCTGGAAGGATTGTGTATATGTTAAAAGAAAAAATTGTAAATAACTCATTTATCATAAAATGTAAAAAGGAATTATATGAAAGTGAGCTTCTTCAAAAAATCAATAAAATATATGATAAAATAAGAAATAAAATTTTAAACAGCAGTATTATAAAAAAATGTCATATAAATGGTGACTTGCTGTTTTGCATTGCTTTTATATTGTTTTATTTAATTGATATGCTTAAAACAACAATGCTTTACGAGCCGAGCATGAAAACGTATCTTAATATGGTTACATATGCAATTCCTGTACTTATATACATAAAATTGCTTATTTTTGATATGGATAACAAACATAGGTTTATTAAAATTATGATTCCAGCCTTAATTATAGGATGTTTTGTATCGTTAGCGGCACAAGCAGGAAAGAATGATCAGCTAATGAATATTTTTATCCTTGCATTGGGTGCATATAACATAAATTTTCGCAAGGCTGCTTTATCATCAGTGATAGTGGGTGGTATAACGGTAGTTTCTGTAACGGTTATGTCGTTTTTCGGGCTTGTGCCGGACTTGGTTTATAATTCTGTACGCCATTCATTCGGATTTATTTATCCTACGGATTACGCTGCACACTGGTTCTTTATTCTTCTTGCGTATTTCTGGTATTGCAAAGGAAAGCTCAGATGGTTTGAAAATACCGTTTTTATTGTCATAGCAGCATTTTTGATGTATTTCTGCCGTGCAAAATTGGATTCACTTTGTATTGTTATCTTGGTTATTGCAGGAATTCTGTATAACAATAAATACGGAATGAAAATTTACGGCAAGTTAAGAAATATCCTTACATATTCTGTTCTTGGTGCGGCGATTACTTCAATATTTATTGCCTTGATTTATACAAAGGATAATCCGATTCTTAACAGTATTCCTGCTAAAAGTATTATAGGTAGAATGCAGCTTGGACATATGATGCTTTTCCGTCACGGAACTACATTTTTCGGACAGAATATTACTGATGTCGGTTTCGGAAGAAGTCTTACGCCGCCGGAGGAATATAATTATATTGATGTGTCGTATGTGCGTATCCTTATAAAATCAGGAATTTTTATTTTGCTTCTTCTTTTAATAACCTTTACTGTCTTTTTAAGAAAAAGAATTAAGAAAAACGACTATGTCACAGGAATAGTATTTTTACTTATTGCAATAAACTGTATGGTTGCACAGCATATGCTTGAAATTTCATATAACATATTCCTGCTTATAATTCTTGCAAATCTCAAAGAATATGATATGCCGCCTGAAACCGTTACAAATAATAAACTCAAAAAATCCTGAATATCAATATAAAAACCCGAAACTCAGAAAATCTGAATTTCGGGTTTTTATATTCTCTGCTAAAAAATAGTACTTTGTTTTTCAATGATTATGCGATGTTGCGTGTCTGTAATATTTTGCATAAATTATGAAAGTAATAACAGACAATAAAAGCAATACAAGCGAACATATCCAAAAATCGTTTACAAGTCCGTTTGCATAGTTTACAAAAAGATTATACAAAGAGCGTGTGTTTAAGTTAATCTTGGAAATTTTGTCTGAAAGCTGTATTATGACGGGTATGACGGAAACAGTAAGAAAAGCACCTGTAAATCCGTAACAAATATATCTGAATTTTCTGTGCCTGAATTTGTTCGTAAAAAATATTATGGCAATTAAAATCAAGGCTGTTACACCAAGTGCGATGGTTATTACAAGAAAAGGCGTTTGTGCTTTATAAATATAGTTTGCAACGGTCGAAAAGAAGGGAATTGATATTTCATTAACATAAATTTCAGCCGCTTTATCAACAAAATATGCAAGATTTTCGCTTGAAACAGTGTTTTTGTCAATATTATTTTCGGCAATATATTCATCAAGTGCATTATACAACTGTTGCCTGAATGATGTTGTATCTACAAGCGTTGAACCGCCCGAATAAAAAGCCGAAATATAATCATTTATATTTTTTTGAACATCAATTTCCCTGACAAACTGTTCTGAGAATTCTTCTTTAAGACCGCTTGCGTTTCCGAGATTTTTCATACTGCTCAGAAGCTCATCTTCAACCATTAAGTAATATCCGTTTGAAGCCATAATATTCAGCATATAATCATTTGAAAAAATTGTACACTCAACAACAATGCTTATTGAAAACAAAAACAGAACCAAAGTCAGCATAAATGAAACAAATGAATAAACAAAGGCTTTAAGCCTTGAACTATGTTTGTGTTCAGACATAAAGATACCTCACCGCTAATTATTTTTATCTATTTCAGATCCGGAAACAAGTTTTGCATATACAAAGAATCTGTCCGGAGTAAGTCCTAATTCATCAAAAGGGTAACAGGTGTACATAATTAGATTTTCATAATTGGCAGTAAGGTCATAGGCGGTTTTATCGGTTGCCTTTTTTACTTGAATATCCGTTATTTCATATATGTAATTTCCATAGCTTGTACGGAGTTTGACTTTCTGACCCTTTTTGGCATATTTAAGACCGTTAAAATATGTATTGTTATGACCGGCAACAAGAATAGTTCTGCCATATCCGGGAATTGAACTGCCATTATATATGCCGACACCGTTATTAAGTGCAATATCGTTATCGCCGAAGAAAAGTTTATTGTTGATTTGACAATCTTCAATAATAAGCTCTCCGAACTGTTCACCGTATTTAGGAAACGTGATTTCCGAGATTTTGACTGTTTCTTTTTTGTTTTCAGGCTTTTCTATTTCTGATAATTCTTCAACGGGAACAAATATATTATTATATTGCTCCGAAAAATCTTTTTTATTATCAGAAAAGAAAAAACTGCTCAAAGATAACAAAGATGATGCAGTCGGTGCAAAAACGGCAAAACATAACAAATAAATAACTACACAAAAGATAATGGGAAGAATTACAAAATTCTTCCCATTGAGTGAACGATGTCCGGAATGATTATGCCTTGGCATCTGAAAGAGTATCCTTCTTTGAAGATTTAAAAAGATAAATTCCTGCTGCGGAAACAAGAAGAATACCTACACCGGCAACAAGCATAACACCCGGAATGTTAAAGCCTGCACCAGTTGTTTTTATAGGATCGTTGCTTGTTGTGCCGCCTCCGGTAACAGATGATACGGTAGCAGTAAATACTGTGCTGCCGGTACTGTCAACAATGCTGACATTATTGTTTGACTTTGTATATGACAGCGTGAGGTTTACCGGTGTAACAGCACTCTGGCACTTTGATACGAAAGTATCTACCTGTTCAGATGTAAGAGATTTAAAATTGCTTGCACCTGTGCTTTCAAGATAAGCTTTTGCATCATCAATGCCTGAAATTACCTGATTTGCCTGTTCGTCTGTGATGTCAACAGTATTGAAGTAGTTTTCTGCCTGGTTGATATAATCGGCAGGAAGAGACTTTTCAACACCGTTCATCGTTACGGTAGTGTGAAGCTCATCAAGGATTTTCTGTTCAGCATCATTAATTCCTGCCGCAAAAGCGACTGATGAAGCTGATACCGCAACGGCAGCCGAAAGCAAACCTACTGAAAGAACTTTAAATATTCTTTTCATAATATTATTACTTCCTTTCCCAAAATATAGTACTATTTAGTCTGGAAATTTACTCTATTATACTATCAAAGGTAACTTTTGTCAATGTTAATTTTCACTTTTACACGGTAAAAAATAATTTGCTTTTGATACCGGTGGAAAAATCCATCGAATTTAGTGAATATGTGTAATATATTCCCGATATTATCAGGGGGAAATGTTGACCCTGTATTAAAAAAGTATATTTATGATAAATTTATATGACAGTATATGACAGGTAATGATTGATTTTTGTAAGCTGTTACAAAAAAGTATAATGGTTTTAGTGTAATATTGACGTGTCAAAGTGTAGAATGTATAATCATGATAATATGATAATTTTTATACTAAACCTAATTTAAGGGGACTCGATATGGAAGACAAAAAAGAAAAAGAAACGGAAATTGATCTCAGAGTAATTTTTGCTGTAATTAAAAAGAACATTATACCGATAATTCTTGTAACGGTTATTTTTGGTGTAACGGCGTTTTTGGGTTCAAAGTTTCTTATTGCTAAAAAGTATCAGGCAAGTGCCACGCTTATTGTCAACAATAAGTCTAACAATTCAACAACAATCAACCAAACCGAAATTACCGCCGCACAAAATCTGGCTGATGTATATGCAATCATAATCAAGTCTGATACAGTTCTTCAACAGGTTATTGATGATCTTAAATTGAATATGACCTATGAACAGCTCAGCAATGCTATTTCTGTTTCTGCCGTAAACTCAACACAGGTTATTGAAATCTCAATGCAGAATACTGATGCTGAATTTGCAAAGAAAATTGTTGCGGATATTGTAAAAATTGCACCGCCGATTATAGCAGATAAGGTTGAGGCGGGTTCTGTTAAGGTAATAAGCGAGGCTAAGATTGCAAACAACGGAAATCCCGTAAGTCCTAATTCAAGTAAAAATGCCATTATTGGTGCGGCTATCGGACTTGTACTTGTTCTTGCTGTAATTGTCATTAAAGAACTCTTCAATAATACATTCAAATCCGAAGACGATATTGTTAATACTTTGAACATTCCTCTGCTTGGAGTTATTCCTATGGTTGATGTAAAGGAGTTTAATAAATGAGTTTTTTTAAACATAAAAATAAACCGACTGTAAAAGAATTGTTCAGCGTTGCCGACAAGAATGCTCCTTTTCCGTATGTAGAAGCATATAAAATGCTTTGTACAAATATAGAATTTATCTCGGTTGCACAGCAGTGCAAAAATATTATGGTTACCTCAACACTGGCTGATGAGGGCAAAACAAACTGTTCCGTAAACCTTGCCCTGACGCTTTCAGGTTACGATAAAAAGATTTGTCTTGTTGAGTGCGATTTAAGGCGACCCAGTCTTCACAGATTTATAGATTCAAAGCGTAATACACAGGGACTTACAAATATACTTAAAGGTGAGATTGATATTCCGAAGGCAATCAGAAAAGTCAGTGGTACATCAATGAGTATTCTTCTTGCGGGAATTTCGCCGCCTAACCCTTCTGAATTGCTTGCAAGTGAGAAGATGAAGGCGGTTGTCGAAAAGCTCGACGAGGAATACGATTATGTTATCTATGATACGCCACCCGCTTTGGTTGTAACAGATGCAACTGTACTTGGCAAGTATATGGACGGTGCCGTTTTGGTTGTCAAACACAATTCCACTGAAAAAAATCTTGTCTTAAAGACTAAAACAAATCTTGAAAATTCCGGTGTTAAGATTTTTGGTGCAATACTCAGTGAATACAGCCAAAAGTCCGTAGGTGCATATTCTAATTATAACTACTATTATTATGGTAAGAGTGATGACTTAAAATGATTGATTTACATTGTCATATATTGCCCGGAATTGATGACGGTGCAAAAACAATAGATGATTCGCTGAAATTGATTGCCGCTGAAAAAAGACAGAATGTAAATTCGATAGCTTTAACCCCGCACTTTAATCCCGAAAGAACTTCTGTGGAAAAGTTTTGTCAGTCAAGAAGTAACAGTATGGATATTCTTACGTCGTCTTCTGATTTTGCTGAATACAACATATCGGTTAAAACAGGTGCTGAGGTTTATTTTTCTGTTAAACTTACAGATATTGATATTCAGCCGTTGTGTTTTGACGGAACTGACTATATATTGATAGAACTTCCTGTAAACGAAAGACCTTACGGTTTAACACATACCTTGACCGACATAATCAACAGGGGATATACTCCTATTCTTGCACATGTTGAACGCTATCAGTATTTTACCGCTGACCCGACTATGCTTTATGATATGGTTATGAAAGGGTGTCTTGCACAGGTAAACGCAGGGGCAATACTGGGAAACAGCAATGCTTCATCAATGGCATTAAAGTATATCAAATGGGAAATGGCACATATTGTTTGCAGTGACTGTCACTCAATGAAGCATCGTCCGCCAAATATGAAAAAAGCGTTTTTATATATTGAAAAAAAGCTTGGAAAGCAATATACAGACTGGCTTATAAAAAACAGCAATGACATATTTAACGGGCATTATGTTGATATGCCCGTCATAAAGAAACCAAAAAAAATTCTGGGCATGTGGTTCTGACAAAATGAAAACTATATTACTTAATATGCTTGATATATAATTTTTTGAGGAATATCGTAGGAAAGTGAAAGGAAATATGCATAGTAAAGAGTATCAGGTTGTGAATAAAAAAATTGATTCTTCAAAAAATTCCACTGAACAAATTAACGCTGTTGAAGATTTTAAATTTGTCAGGAAACCGGTTTACAGTTTTCTCAAAAGATTATTTGACATAATTGTATCAGCGTTGGCTATTCTGTTACTCAGTCCTGTTTTTCTTGTTATAATCATTGCGATTTGGTGTGATGACAAAAAAGGATATCCTGTATTTGTTCAATCAAGATGCGGCAAAGACGGCAAAGAATTTAAGCTGTACAAGTTCAGAACAATGTGTATTGATGCTGAGGATAAACTTGAATCCTTACAGCAACAAAACGAGATGGACGGACCGGTTTTTAAGATAAAAAATGATCCGAGAATAACAAAAACAGGAAAGTTTCTTCGTACAACAGATATTGATGAGCTTCCTCAGCTTATAAATATTTTAAAAGGCGATATGTCTTTTGTAGGTCCTCGTCCCGCACTTCCAAATGAAGTTGCTCAATATACAGAAGTACATAAATTACGCTTAAAAGTAATTCCGGGACTTACATGTTACTGGCAGGTGCAGAAAAACAGAAATTCGGTTTCGTTTGAGGACTGGATGGCACTTGACAGAAAATACATACAGGACAGAAGTTTATGGCTTGATTTGAAATTGATTTTTAAAACCGCTATTGCAGTTTTCAGACGTGAGGGCTGTTGATTTTATAGTGATTTTTGTAGTCCTGTTGTGTTTTGACGGTTTGCAAGTCTTGGAATAATTTTTTTGTGACAGACTGAGATGGTTTATATAAGGAGAAATCAGAAATATGGAAAAGAAATACACAATTGCAGTGGCGGGAACAGGCTATGTAGGGCTTTCTATTGCAACTCTCTTGTCACAAAATAATAAGGTTTATGCAGTTGATGTCATTCCTGAAAAGGTTGAAATGATAAATCAGAGAAAATCACCGATTCAGGATGAATATATAGAAAAATATCTGTCAGAAAAAGAACTTGATCTGACGGCAACGCTTGACGCTGAACTTGCCTATCAAAGCTCAGACCTGATTATTATCGCCACACCGACTAACTATGATTCACATACTCAAAAGTTTGATACATCTGCGGTTGAGGCTGTAATCAAGCTGGTTATGGAGTATAACCCGAATGCAATTATGGTAATTAAATCTACCATTCCTGTTGGATATACTGAGAGTATCCGTGAAAAAACCGGCAGCAAGAATATAATTTTCAGTCCGGAATTTCTTCGTGAGAGCAAGGCTCTGTATGATAACTTATATCCGTCAAGAATTATTGTCGGTACTGATTTAAACGACAAACGCTTAGTAGATGCAGCACATACTTTTGCTGAACTTCTGCAAGAGGGTGCAATAAAAGAAAATATAGATACGCTGTTTATGGGCTTTACTGAGGCGGAAGCAGTAAAACTGTTTGCTAATACATATCTTGCTTTACGAGTTGCATATTTTAATGAACTCGATACCTATGCAGAAAGTAAAGGCTTGGATACAAAACAGATTATTGACGGAGTGTGCCTCGATCCTCGTATCGGTACTCACTACAACAATCCGAGCTTTGGCTATGGCGGTTATTGCTTGCCAAAAGATACCAAACAGCTGTTGGCAAACTATGCAGATGTGCCGGAAAACCTTATTGAAGCTATTGTAGAAAGCAACAGAACGAGAAAGGACTTCATTGCCGACCGTGTACTGAAAATGGCCGGATATTACGGATATGATGAAAATAACCAGTACAGTAAGAGCATGGAAAAGCCTGCTACGATTGGTGTGTACAGGTTGACGATGAAAAGCAATAGTGATAATTTTCGTCGGAGCAGTATCCAGGGGGTTATGAAACGCATTAAAGCAAAAGGTGCGACTGTTATTATCTATGAACCAACGCTCAAAGACGGAGATACATTCTTTGGAAGTGTTGTGGTGAACGATTTGGAAAGGTTCAAACAAATGAGTAATGCGATTATCGCAAACAGATATGACAGTTGTCTTGATGATGTAAAAGATAAGGTTTATACAAGAGATTTGTTTAGAAGAGATTGATTGAAGATATTGATTGAAGAGGAGTTTGTTGGCATGAAAACAGTTATTCTTGCCGGCGGTTTCGGCACAAGAATTTCAGAAGAATCCGCATATAAACCAAAACCAATGATTGAAATTGGTGAGATGCCGATTTTGTGGCATATTATGAAATTGTATTCCTTTTACGGAGTCAATGAGTTTGTTATATGTGCCGGATATAAGCAGCATGTGATTAAAGAATGGTTTTCTGATTATTTTCTTCATACAAGTGACATTACCTTTGATTTTACAAACGGCAACGAGATAATTGTGCATGACAAAAGAGCTGAAAAATGGAAGGTAACAGTAGTTGATACAGGTCTGAATACGATGACCGGAGGAAGAATAAAAAGAATAAAAAAATATGTAGATAACGAAACCTTTTTTCTCACTTATGGAGATGCGGTTTCGGATGTAAATATTTCAGAATTGCTGAAATTTCATCAATCACACGGAAAATGTCTGACCTTGACGGCTGTCAGTCTTGCACAGCAGAAAGGTGTTTTAGATATAGATGATAATGATACTGTAGTCGCTTTCAGAGAAAAAGATGATGAGGATGGATCGCTGATAAACGGTGGTTTTATGGTATGCAATCCGTCCATTTTTGACTATCTTGAAGATGACAATACTGTATTTGA
Source organism: Acutalibacteraceae bacterium (assembly GCA_051880775.1). Lineage (GTDB taxonomy): Bacteria > Bacillota > Clostridia > Oscillospirales > Acutalibacteraceae > UBA1213. The sequence goes on along the minus strand of JBJEOP010000105.1, from coordinate 22,342 downwards.
ACAAAAGCCGATGAAGATGCTGGCAAAAAATAAAGAGTTGAAAAGCTTTTATCACAAGGATTTTTGGCAGTGTATGGACACTAAACGAGAAAAAGATAAACTGGAGCATCTGTGGGAAACCGGCACAGCTCCCTGGAAGGTATGGAATGACTGATGGATTTTGATATTTCTTTTTATAAAGGAAAAAAAGTTTTTGTTACAGGTCATACGGGCTTTAAAGGCTCCTGGCTTTGTAAAATTCTGTCTGATGCAGGTGCGATAGTGACAGGTTACTCTCTTGAACCGCCTACTCAGCCGTCGCTTTTTCAGATTGCCAATATAGAGCAGGATATAACATCGGTAATAGGCGATATAAGAGATTATAAAATGTTGAAGTCGGCGTTTGATGAGGCACATCCGGAAATTGTCCTACACCTTGCGGCACAGCCTATCGTTCGTGATAGTTACAAAGATCCTGCTTATACATATGAAACCAATGTTATGGGTACAGTCAATATTCTGGAATGTGTCAGAAACAGTAATTGCGTAAGGTCATTTTTGAATGTTACAACCGATAAGGTTTACTTAAATAAAGAATGGGCTTGGGGCTATCGTGAAAACGAAGAACTGGATGGTTTTGATCCTTATTCCAATTCAAAATCGTGTTCCGAGCTTGTTACTCACAGCTATAAAAACAGCTTTTTTAGTGATAACAGTGTGGCTGTTTCGACTGCCCGTGCAGGAAATGTAATCGGCGGCGGAGATTTTGCCAATGACAGAATCATTCCTGACAGTATAAGAGCAATGGCGGCAGGCATAGCGATCCGTGTACGAAACCCGTATTCTACCAGACCATACCAGCATGTGTTGGAGCCGCTTTATGCATATCTTATGATTGCAGCAAAACAGTATGATGACATAAGTTATGCAGGTTATTATAATGTCGGTCCTGATGAATGTGACTGCGTTACCACGGGAGAGCTTGTGGATTTGTTTTGTAAGTATTGGGGCGATGGTGCTGTCTGGGAAAATCAGGCAGAGGTTAATGCACCACATGAAGCAGGTTTCTTGAAACTGGATTGCAGTAAGATTAAATCTGTTTTTGACTGGCGACCAAGATGGCATATCGAAGAATGTATGGATATGACTGTAAAATTCGGAAAGGTCTGGCTTTCCGGCGGAGATGTGCGTGCAGAAATGGAGCAGGAAATCAATATTTTTTTGGAGGGAAAATAAATGGCGGAGTGGAAAAATGAAGCGGAAGCAAGAGAATACATAAAAAAACTTGTTGCAGAATATTATCATGATTTCAAAGAAAAGAAAGATTCTTTCAAGCCCGGTGATCGTATCAGCTATGCATCACGTGTTTTTGATGAAAAGGAAATGCAGAGCCTTACGGACGCTGTACTTGATTTCTGGCTGACAACAGGCAGATTTTCTGATGAGTTTGAAAAGAACTTCGCAAAGTGGATCGGTGTTAAGTATGCACATCTGGTCAACAGCGGTTCATCTGCCAATCTTATCGCTTTTACTGTTTTGACAGCACAGGAGCTTGGCGACCGTCAGATTAAAAAGGGTGACGAGGTTATAACCGTTGCCTGTGGATTTCCTACCACTGTAAACCCCATTCTCCAGTATGGTGCTGTTCCTGTGTTTGTCGATGTAACAGTTCCTCAGTATAATATTGATGTTACAAAGCTCGAAGCAGCTTACAGCGAAAAAACAAAAGCAGTCATGATTGCTCATACATTGGGTAATCCGTTTGACCTGAAAGCAGTCAGGGAGTTCTGTGATAAACATAATCTCTGGCTGATAGAGGATAACTGTGATGCACTCGGTACGCAGTATACAATCGACGGTGAAACCAGATACTCAGGAACATGGGGAGATATCGGCACATCAAGCTTCTATCCTCCTCATCACATGACGATGGGTGAAGGCGGATGTGTTTATACAAATAATTCATTACTGAATCGTCTGATTCTTTCTTACAGAGACTGGGGCAGAGATTGTATCTGTCCGTCCGGCAGGGATAATTTCTGCAATCACAGATATGATGGTCAGTTCGGTCAGTTGCCGTATGGTTACGATCATAAATATGTGTACAGTCATTTCGGCTACAATCTGAAGGTTACAGATATGCAGGCGGCGGTTGGTGTTGAACAGCTGAAAAAATTCCCGTCCTTCATTGAAAGAAGAAGACATAACTGGGACAGACTCCGTGCAGCACTCGAGGATTTTCAGGACAGGCTTATTCTTCCTGAGCCTGCTGAAAACAGCAGACCGTCTTGGTTTGGCTTCTTGATTTCTGTTAAGCCTGAAAGCGGCTTGAACCGTAATGATGTTACACGCTATATTGAGGAGCATAATGTTCAGACAAGACTTCTGTTCAGCGGCAACCTGATTAAGCACCCGTGCTTTGATCAGATCAGAGGTACAGATGCATACCGTGTTGCAGGAGATTTGGAAAACACTGAATTTATTATGAATAACACCTTCTGGGTAGGAGTTTATCCGGGTATGACTGATGAAATGATAGATTATATGGCTAAGACCATTATTGATGCGGTAAATCAGTAAACCAAAAACAGTTCTTAATTTTGAATAAATCAATTACAAACGGATAAAGCTGATTTATTTGCTGATTTATTTATTGCAAGGAGCGAGAAATTATGTGTATGAGCAACCGAAAAGAATCAAGTTTTCCTGAAAATCGTTTGCCATATAGCAATGATAAGAAAAAATACTATGATGAAGTAAACATAGTGCGTGGAATAGCTTTGCTGTTGGTTGTTCTTGGACACTCGTTTCCCGATGGCGATGTTGGAATAAAAATGCTTTCGGCTAATTGGATTCGTTCATGGTTTTACTCTTTCCATATGGGTATTTTCTTTGCATTGTCCGGTTTTGTAATGAGCGGTCGGCTTTTTTCGGGTACATACAAGCTTAGTAATGAGCTAAAGAAAAAAACACTGCGCCTTCTTCTTCCGTACTTTGTGTATGAATTTATTACACTTGGTCCAAAGCTGGTACTTACAAGGTTTGTAAACAATCCCGTAGAATTATCCAAAATAGGATGGGTGTTTCTGGGAAAAAGTCAAAACGGTGGAATGTGGTTTTTGTGGCATCTGTTCGTTATTTCAATGATTTATTTATTAGCGTTTAAGCTAATGAAGAATTTAGGCAGAAAGACTAAGCTGATAATTACATTGGTTTTAGGCGTTGTTTTTTATCTTTTTTATCTTTTTTGCAGCGGCAGTTTTCTTGATAATACTTTTAAATTTACAGTGTTCTTTGCGATAGGTATTGCGGCAAATCAATATTATGACTGTATAGTTCGTTTGTTGAAAATGCCCGTGGCGATATTTGCTATTGCTGTTACAATAACACTTGCTTGTCCTTTGTTTAATATTAACCGAAATATGATATATATATACTGACCGGTATAATAGGATTATATGGGTTCTATACTTTAGGATATAAGCTAAGCATCTCAAAAAGCATAAGGATAAAGAGATTTTTTGAGGTGCTCGGTACATACTCTTATGATATTTATCTCTTGTCGTACTTTGTTCAGATTCCTGCGAGAATACTGTTTTACAGCATATTGCATTTACCGTATTGGTTATGTGTGTCAATAATGTTTATCGGTGGTGTGGTAGTTCCTTATGTATTATCAAAAATTCTTAGAAAAAATAAAATTTTAAGCGGAATATTCTTAGGAAATTTCAACAGTAAGTTGACTTTAAAAGGAGATACATATGAAAATAAGATTAGCTGATTATGTTGCGGATTTTTTAGTAAGTCACGGTGTTACAGACTGCTTCAGCGTAGTCGGCGGCGGTGCAATGCACTTAAATGACGCACTCGGTCATAAGGAAGGCTTAAAGGTAACTTATAATCATCACGAACAGGCTTGTGCAATAGCCGCAGAAGCCTATGCCCGTCTGGACAATAAAATTGCAGCAGTTTGCGTGACTACCGGCCCGGGCGGCACAAATGCTCTGACAGGCGTAGTCGGCGGATGGCTTGACTCAATACCTATGTTTATTATCAGCGGTCAGGTGCGTTATGATACAACCGCCAGATATGCATTAAAATATACAGAAACGCCTTTGCGGGCTATGGGCGATCAGGAATATGACATCGTTAAGTCTGTGTCAAATATGACAAAATATGCGACGATGATAGAAGACCCGAAACAGATACGCTATGCCCTTGAAAAAGCCTGGCATTTAGCTACTACAGGCAGACCCGGACCGGTATGGATAGATATTCCTGTCAATTTTCAGGGCGGATACATTGAAACAGATGAGCTTGAGGGTTATGACCCTGCCGAAGATGATGCACAGCTGCCGTTGCCGGTTGATGATAAAACCATTCAGACTGTTATCGAAAAGATAAAGAAAGCAAAACGGCCTGTTTTTCATGCCGGTTATGGTATCAGACTTTCCGGTGGTTATGAAATATTCCGATCGGTTGCCGAAAAACTGAATATTCCTGTTGTTACATATTGGAATGCTGTTGATCTGATCGAGGATGACAATCCGCTTTATTGCGGCAGAGCAGGAAATATGGGCGACAGGGCAGGCAACTGGGCTATTCAGAATGCGGATCTGATTCTCACTGTTGGAACGCGTATTTCTATACGACAGGTTGGATATAATTGGAAAACATGGGCAAGATCTGCTGAGGTTATCATGGTTGATATTGATAAAGCGGAAATGAAAAAGCCGACAATTCATGTTGATTTGCCAATATGGGCGGATGCAAAGGATTTTCTGACAAAACTGGATCATAACCTGAAAGACAGAATTGAAAATCATGAATCATGGAATGAAACATGCAGGAAGTGGAAAAAAGATTATCCTGTTGTTCTTCCACGTCACTGGGAGGAAAACGGTGAAACAGCAAATGTATATGCATTTGTAAAATATCTTAGCAGCAGACTGCCTGAAAACAGTTTGACGGCGGTATCGAACGGTGCCTGCTGTGTTGTCGGAAACCAGGCGTATGTCATTCAGAAGGGCAGCCGTATGGCTAATAACAGTGCGATTGCAAGTATGGGTTACGGACTGCCTGCTGCAATCGGTACCTGTATCGGCGGCGGACTCAGAGATACGATTTGTCTGGAAGGTGACGGCAGTATTATGATGAATCTTCAGGAATTGCAGACGATCATCACAAACAGGCTCCCTGTAAAGATATTTCTTATCAACAACAACGGCTATCATTCAATTCGCATCACACAAAATAACCTTTTTAAAGAGCACAGCAAAGTAGGAATCGGACCCGAATCGGACGATCTGTCTTTTCCTGATTTTAAAAAATTGGCTGAAGCATTCGGTTTTACATATTATTCGGCACACAGTAACAGCGAGATGAAAAAAGTTGTTGATGATGCACTAAGTCATGAAGGAACGGTATTTACGGAAATCTTCACGGACACAAGACAGGTCTGGGAACCTAAAAGCAGTACCAAGCGGCTTGAAGACGGTACACTTGTAAGTCCTCCCCTTGAAGATCTTGCTCCGTTTTTGCCCCGTGAGGAACTTGAAAAAATAATGTTTATACCATTGATAGACGAAAATTAAGGGTATTTGAGATTATTGATTGATACGGCAGTATATCCGAACAGATTACATAAAAAGGACGGGAGTTAATGGGAAATGTATTTTTACTGGACTGTACATTAAGAGATGGCGGATATATTAACGATTGGAATTTCGGAGAAGAAACAATTAAGGGATTCGGACGAAAACTTGCCCAGACAGGAATAGAGATATTTGAAGTCGGCTTTATTAAGGGCAATACTTATGATCCGGATAAATCGGTTTTCCCTGATATTCAGTCTGTTGCTCCGATGATATATCCGAAATCCGACAAAATGAAATATGTCGGTATGCTTGATATGAGTGATCCGATTCCTCTTGACAGACTGGTGCCTTATGATGGCACTTCTGTTGACGGAATAAGGGTAATTTTTAAAAAAGATAAAATAGATCAGGCATACGAATATTGTAAGCGTATTCAGGAACTCGGATATTTTATATCCGTAAATTTCGTTGGCACAGACCTTTATTCAGATAATGAATTTATTGAAGGAATTCAGAAATTCAATGTGCTGCATCCATACGCTATGTCAATTGTCGATACGTTCGGTCTGATAAAAAGAAAGCATTTCCTGAGATTAGCCTATATTGCCGATAACAATATGGCGGAAGGAATTGCTCTTGCCTATCATGCACACAATAATTTGCAGCAGGCTTTCGGGAACGCCGAAGCACTTGTTGAAATGAATCTTAAACGAGATGTAATTATTGATGCTTGTGTTTTCGGAATGGGTCGTGGAGCAGGCAATCTGAACCTGGAATTGTTTGCCGAATATATGAACGAAAATTACAATACACATTATAACATTGAACCGATGCTGGAAATTATGGACGAGTATCTGAATGAGATTTATAAAACAAAGTTCTGGGGATATTCGCTGCCTTTGTATTTGTCTGCTTCTACCAAATCTCATCCGAATTATGCTATTTATCTGGCAGAAAAAAATACTCTGACGGTCAAGTCTTTCAATGAACTTTTGCAGGGTATCTCGTCGGAAGATAAAGTAAAGTTTTCAAAAGAGAAAGCCGAATACTATTATCGGAAGTATCAGGAAAACTATTATGACGATAAGGCAGTGTTAGAATTGCTTTCCCTCAAATTAAGCGGTCACAAAATAATTGTACTTGCTCCGGGAAAAAATCTGTCAGAATATCGGGAAATGGTTCAGGCATACATAAAAAACAATGATTGTATTGTTTTTGCAACAAATTTTCTTGCCTCTGAGTTTGAGCCGGATTATGTATTCAGCAGTAATATGAGAAGGTTTGTAAAAATTCAGGGAAAAACATCAGCGAGATGTATTGTCACTTCTAATATGAAAGATGTTGTTCACAAGGATTATACGGTTAATTTTTCAAGTTATGCATCGAAAAACCCTGATATTATTGATAATTCCGGTCTGATGCTTCTGAAACTTCTGATGGCGGCAGGAATAAAGGAAGTGACGATAGCCGGTATGGACGGTTACACTTCATCAAGCAATAATGTCTATTACAATGATGATCTGGATTATGATTTCTCGAAAGAGGCAGAGTATCGGAATGCGATTATTTTAATGGAATTGCAGGAGATAAATCGTCGTATGAAACTGGAGTTTATTACTCCGACAGAATATAAACTATAATGAGGATTGTTTCATGAAAATTGTTACATTTGGCGAAATAATGTTAAGACTTGCTCCCAACGGTTATTACAGGTTTTTTCAGACGGATCAGTTACAGGCTACATTTGGCGGTGCAGAAGCAAATGTAGCTGTTTCTCTTGCTAACTTCGGAGAGGATGTTTCGTTTGTTACCAGATTGCCGGATCATATGATCGGTCAGAGTGCCGTTAATTCACTCCGGTATTTTGGAGTAGATACATCACTGATTGCCCGTGCAGGAGATAGAGTGGGTATTTATTATCTGGAAAAAGGTGCCAGCCAAAGAGGAAGCTTATGTGTTTATGACAGAAAGGGCTCTGCATTCTCGGAGTCATGCGAGAATGATTATAACTGGGACGAAATATTCAATGACGCAGATTGGTTTCACTTTACCGGGATAACGCCTGCACTTGGCGGTAATCTCCCGGAAATTTGTCTGCAAGCCTGCAAGATTGCAAAAGCCAGAGGAATAAAAATATCCTGCGATTTAAATTACAGGAGTAAACTGTGGAGCAGAGAGCAGGCAAATAAAACAATGAGCAGGCTTTGCCGATATGTTGATGTTTGTATCTGCAATGAAGAAGATGCCGGTGATGTATTCGGTATCAAAGCAGATAATACGGATGTAAACAGCGGAATTATCGAAAGGAAATCCTATATTTCGGTTGCAAAACAGTTACAGGAAAGATTTGATTTCGATAGTGTCGCTATTACACTAAGATCATCTGTTTCGGCGAATGACAATGACTGGTCAGCAATGCTTTATACCGGAAACGAAAGCTATTTTTCAAGACAGTATCATCTTCATATAGTGGATCGTGTCGGTGGAGGCGACAGTTTCGCTGCCGGACTGATATATTCGCTGTTACATAAGAAATCCCCTGCATATTCAATAGAGTTTGCTGTTGCTGCGTCTGCTTTAAAACATTCTATTGAGGGCGATTTTAACAGAGTTTCCGTTGCCGAAGCAGAAAAGTTAGCAGCAGGAAATGGCTCCGGCAGAGTTCAGAGATAAATGAGGGATAAATATGAAGCGTGCCATCATTACAGGAGCGACCGGCTCTGTCGGAACAGCTTTAATAAACGAGTTGATAAATCATAATGTTGAGGTACTTGTGTTTTGCCGGGAAGGCTCTGCAAGAAATATAAACATACCGACGAATCATTTGGTAAAAAAGGTGTTCTGCAATCTGGAACAACTGGCTGAAATACAAAATGACACAGGGACTGCTTATGATGTTTTCTATCATTTTGCATGGAGCGGAACGACCGGCTCTGCAAGAAATGATATGTATCTTCAGAACCTTAACATAAAATATTCGTTGGATGCGGTCGGTGCAGCAAAACGATTTGGTTGTAAAAAATTTATCGGAGCCGGTTCACAGGCGGAATATGGAAGATTTGAAGGTGTTTTAAAATCTGATACTCCGTCTTTTCCTGAAAACGGCTATGGTATGGCTAAATTATGTGCCGGTCAGATGACAAGAGAGTTGTGTCATGAGCTGAATATGGCGTTTAATTGGGTTAGAATACTGAGTGTATACGGACCAAACGACGGCTCGCAAAGTATGGTAATGTCTGCAATCAACAAGCTGAAAAATGGCGGAACACCAGAATTTACAAAGGGTGAACAAATGTGGGATTACCTGTATAGTGGGGATGCTGCCAATGCTTTCAGACGGATTGGCGAATGCGGAGTCGATGGTAAGATATATGTACTGGGCAGTGGTGTTGCCAGACCGTTAAAAGAATACATAGAAGAAATAAAGAACATTGTTTCTCCGGACAGTAAACTGGGAATCGGTGCTATTCCTTACCCGGAAAGACAGGTTATGTGGTTGCAGGCGGATATTTCAGAATTGAGAAAAGATACCGGATTTGAGCCGGTTGTTGAATTCAAGGACGGAATTACTCGAATTTTCAAGGGAGATAATGAAGAATGAATATAGTATATTATAGCAGTGATTTTTTCTCTGAAATATGCGGTGTTGCTATAGAGTCATTATTTGAGAATAACAAAGAATCTGAGGAAATTACGGTATATATTGTTGAAGACAATATTTCAGATAAAAATAAATCACGATTAAAGAGTATAGCTGACAAATTCGGAAGAACTGTTCTGTTTATAAAAATGCCTTCTCAGGAAGAGGTTTATCCCGGAGTTGAAATGAATTTAGGACGTACATATGCACGTATGGCTTTGGGTGAAATTCTGCCAGAAAGTGTAGATCGTGTTCTGAGCCTTGACAGCGATACACTGGTAATGGATTCGTTGCAGGAAATGTATGATACTGAATTTTTAGAAGATGAGTATGTTGCGGGTGTATATGATTGTGTAGGTGCGGCAATGCAGAATAAGGTTTTGCACGCACCAAACGATTTAAAGTATTGTAACGCGGGTATGTATCTGATTGATTTGAAAAAGTGGCGTGAGCAGAATGTAGGACAACAGTTATTAAATGCTGTTCTTAAAAATGCGGATGGTAAGCATATTATGTTTTTTCTTGAACAGGATTTAATGAATCTTACATTCTATAAGCATATTAAATTGCTTGATTCCAGATATAATATGTTGACTTCAATATATTATTTTAATTATGATGAAATAATAAAAATGAAGAAACCTGTTTCTTATTATACGAGAGAACAAATTGATTACGCAAAAAGCAAACCGGCTTTATTTCATGCTACTACCTGCTTTTATATAAAAAAAAGAATGTGGGTTGAAAACAGCGATCATCCTTGTGCTAAATTTTACTTTGATTATCGTAGCCGTACGCCTTGGGCTAATGAACCTCCTATTAAGGATGCACGTAAGCTTTCTAAGAAAATTTACGCACAGTTCTGGCATTGCATGCCGAGATGCTTATCAGTTGCGTTGGCTTCTGCTATGATAAATCATTTCAGACCGTTTTATGCGTGGATAACTACAAAAGCGTCTATAACAACAATCGCAGAACAATCGTCAACATAAACCTGAAAGGAGAAATAGTGGTGAGAGTATTATATATAGCTGATGAGATTATACAAAGCGGTGCAATAAAATCTTTTATGGAATTAGTCACAACAATGCATGATCTGCATGGTGTCGAGGCTGTTGTATGCACAAGTAATTATAGTGAGCTTAATAAAACACTTGAAAATAAAGGTATAACTACTGTAATTGCAAATTATGGAAGCTTTATGCAAAACTCACCTATAACATGGTGGAAAATTCCCGTAAAGTATATCCTCAGCGGATTGCGCTATTTCAAGAACCGCAGAAAGTCGATTAAAATAATTGAAGAATCGGTTGATCTGTCAACAATAGATTTAATTCACACAAATTTGAATAGAATGGATATTGGCATTGAAATTGCAATAAAACATAATATACCCAATATTATGCATATACGAGAATTTGGCGGTGATGATTTCAAGTGCTGGTCTTATCGTCCGAACTATGCCGATTATCTGAATAAAAATGTAACGGAGTTTATTGCCATTTCAGAGGCTGTAAAGAAAAGCTGGAATAAACGAGGTATATCACAAGAAAAGCTGAATGTTATATATAACGGTGTAGAATCAGATAAAATTAAGAAAGCTGATCCTAAAAATATTCTGAATGCACAAAAGCTTCGTTTGGTTATGGTCGGCGGCGTTATTCCGTCAAAAGGTCAGATTCAGGCTGTAAGGGCGATTGCAAAGCTTCCAAATGATGTGCGTAATAATGTATCTCTTGATATAATCGGTTGGAGCAGTAAGCAGTATTTCAAGATAATAAATAATGAAATACAAAGGCTTGGTTTGCATGGGATTGTAAATGTGTTAGGTGCAAAAAATGACATATATGACAGGCTTTGCAATTATCATGTTGGTTTGATGTGTTCTAAGGCAGAGGGCTTCGGCAGAGTAACTGTCGAATATATGCACGCCGGTTTGGGCGTTATTGCCTCGAATTGCGGTGCAAATGCCGAATTGATTAATGATGGGATAAATGGGCTTCTTTATGACAGAGAAAATACAGATACCTTGGCAGAAGCAATAATTCGCATATATAATGACCGTGTTTTGTTGTCGAACATAGCACATGCAGGTCAGAAATATGCATCAAATAATTTTACAAAAGAAATTAATGCTTCCAAAGTTTACAATCTGTACCAGACTGTTTTGAAAAATAGTTGATTTTGTATTTTTATAGGGGTGAAAATATGCTTGATAGGTTGATGCAAGAATATAAAAACAGTGGATTAGGCGGAGTTATCAGAAGAATTAGCAGATATATTCCAAGTCATATAATCATTCACTCAAACAAAAAGGCAAAGTTAGAATACGGATTAAATAAAGATTTATCAAGAACAGACAGGGTGGTTGTATCTTTGACATCCTTTCAGCCCAGATTTAAAAATATCCATTTGTGTTTAAAAAGCCTATTACTCCAATCATACAAGCCTGACAGAATAGTTGTGTGGTTTGGCAATGATGTAACTGAAGATATGCTTACCCAGGAAATGCGTGAGCTTGAGCAATACGGAGTAGAATACAGGTTTGACAATAAAGAAAATCTTATGCCGCATAAGAAATATTATTATGCAATGCAGGAAGAACCCGAAGCAATTATTATTACAGTAGATGATGATGCTGTCTATGCTAAAAATACGATAGAATCACTGATGAACAGTCACAATAAATTTCCTGATGCAGTATGTGCCAGAAGAGTTCACAAAATCAAACGTAATGATGACGGAAAAATCGCAAGTTATAGTTTTTGGGAAAAAGAATATAGGGGCGAGAAAAGACCGTCTTTTGATTTAATAGCTGTTGGTGTCGGAGGTGTGCTTTATCCGCCGCATTGCTTGTATAAGGAAGCATTTGATAAGGATAAGATCAAAAAACTATGCTTAAGGGCAGATGACATTTGGCTTAAATATATGGAAATGTTAAATGGAACAAAGGTTGTATGGGCAAGGTGTTTTTTACCGCATCCGCCGTCATTGGAGGGAATAGACAGCTTAAACGAAGAAAATGTATTAAACGGTAAAAATGACGAATGTCTTAAAAAATTAGAAGAAACCTACGGTTTGATATAAGGAGCAGAATATTTGTGAAAATCGGAATTATTACATTTCAGTTAGCCTGGAATTGCGGGGCTGTTTTGCAGTGTGCTGCATTGCAGAGAATGCTTGAATCCTCAGGATATGAGGTTTGTGTTATAAATTATTGTCCTAAGTATAAAGATTATAGGTATAAAAAATATCAAAATCCTTTTTTAGTAGCATTGGGAGCATATAAATCAAATAAACAGCTTTCGTTGATTAAAAGAAGCATTAAGGCAATTAAATCAGCAGGAAGGGCAATTCTGAATTATAACCCGAAAAGCGGAAGAATAAAGCAGAAAAAGGATTTTGCACAGTTTTGCGAGAATTTTTTGAATTTAACAAGAGAGTATAAGTCGTTAGAGGAACTTAAAGCTGACCCACCCAAGTGTGATGTGTACATTTCAGGCAGTGATCAATTGTGGAATCCAAATCTGACAAATGAAAAATTAGACGGTGCATATTTTCTTGACTTTGGGGATGATACAATAATTAAAGCATCGTATGCTGTCAGTGCCTGTGAGCTGGATGTTCAGAAAAACAAGGAGTCCCTTGAAGATTTACTTGAAAATCTCGATTATATTTCTCTTAGAGAGGATGAAAAAAAGAGCGAGCTGGAAACTCTTGTTTCAAAAAACATTAGTATTTGTATTGATCCGACATTGCTGCTTGACGCAGAGCAATATGCAGATATGGAATCAGATAAGGTAAATATAGAAGAACCTTATTTGCTTGTTTATGCGTTGGATAATCCCGGCTCAGACGAACCACTGTTTAAAACAGTTAAGAATTTAAGCGAGCAGCGTAACTTAAAAATTAAAGTTATCTCCGGACCACATAAGTGGCCGTATGCGATTGATGGTTATCAGCCGAGGGATGGTATTTCTCCACAGGAATTTTTGTCCTATATTAAAAATGCCGATGTTGTTGTTACCAATTCATTTCATGCAACTGCTTTTTCAATTATTTACAGAAAAGAGTTTTATGTATTAACAACTCAGGGAAGAGGAGCAAGATTAGTTGAACTGCTAAATAAAATAGGACTCGAAAAGCAATTATTATGCGGTGATAATGCCGAAAATGTTAAGTGCTGTGGAATTGATTATTCTAATGCTTTGAAAAAATTAGAAGAATACTGCACATACTCAAAAAAATACTTAAATCAGGTAATAAATGAGGAGAAGAAAGCAAAATGAAAAAAGAGGGGATAGTTTCCATAATCAGCGAGAAAATTCTGGCTTTTTTAATATTGCTGTTTTTTTTCTTTTATGAGCATATAGTTTATTCAATCGGTAGCAGTGTGTATTATTTGCTGTGTTTCTTCGCTATGGGGCTGTCTTGTTTTGTTGCGATAAAGCACATCAAAAAACGGTCAGCATTACCTCTTTTTGGTGCATGGATATTAGTTCTTGTGATTCTTCTTTATAATAATCAAATTATCGCACATAATATGTATTGGATATCGTTACTTAACTTTTTATCTGCACTGTTTGCTTCATTTGCTCTGATAAAATCGACAGTTTGGATTAAAGCCGCTTTAAAAACAGCTAAAGCGTTCAGTTTGCTTTATGTGTTTGCGACATTACTGTTTTTTGTTATTCCTGACTTAGGAAAATTTCAGTATGCATTCTGGGGTTTTTATCCAAACGGTACCGAGCAAGGAATTTTTGTTTATAAATCTGGTTTAGCTAGTAATTATTCGGCTAATGGTATTTACATTTCTGTTGCACTTATACTTATTGTTGCAGAACTGTTCATAAAGTATCAATTACATAATAAAATAAACGCTAAACAAATTGTCCTTTTGATACTTACGGTAAGTGCACTGTTGTTGACATCAAAGCGAGGACATCTTGTTTTTTCTGCACTGGCTATTATTATTGTTTTCTTTTTAGCTCTGCGTGGCAGGATTTCAAATAAGATAGTTAAATTTGTGGGAATAGCAATAGCGTTAATAGGTATTTTTATGATTGCAAGCTACTTTATACCAGCATTGAATAATACCTTTGAAAGATTATTTAATGCCCAAACAAAAGATATCAGTATGGGTCGATTTAATTTCTGGGATTATGCAATGGCTGCATTTAATGATAATAAACTTTTTGGAATCGGATGGTTTGGTTTCCGTTTTATGAATACTAACACAGCACATTCATCAGGTTATTTTGACGCTCATTGTGTTTATATACAGCTTCTGTGTGAAACAGGTATTATCGGCTTTGTTGTAACACTTTATGCAATACTTTCAAATTGGGTTAAAGGAATAATTGAATTGAGAAGTATTGATGCAAAAGAAAATACAGAGCGTGCTGATACAAAAGTAATTGCGTTTTCGTGTTTGTGGCAAACCTTCTGTCTTTTATACGCATTTACCGGAAATATGCTGTATGACAGAACCTTTTTAATATATATTCTATCAATTGCTATGATATGGGCAGTGAAATACAAAAGAGGATCCTATAAAGCTAAAAAAATCAGTTTATCTTTTGCCAATCGGAACACAATATTGTAAAAGTATTATAGGAATAAATCTAATACATAGAGCGAGGGATAATATGTTGGTTTCAATTATAGTTCCTGCAAACGAGATTCTGACTTTACGAAGAATTCTTCCGAATGCAAATATATCATAATAGCCTGAGGTGGATCACGATATGAGTCGAGAAAGCAAACTTGTAAAAAATACGATTGTTCTTAGTATAGGAACATTCCTCCCTAAATTAGCTTCTTTTGTTACGGTTCCCATTCTGACCGGTTTTCTTACGAAAGAAGAGTATGGTACATATGATCTGATTCTTGTATTAGTGTCACTCCTGCTTCCTGCTGCCTCATTGCAGATCCAGACGGCAGCTTTTCGTTTTCTGATTGATGAAAGGGATAATGAAAAATCCATTAAAAAAATAGTAACTAATATTTTTGCATTTATTATTCCGTCATCTGTAACAGCATTACTGATTGTCTTCTGGTTTTTGCCCGGAGATATTATTATAAGGCTTTTGGTTTGTCTGTACCTATTGCTCGATATGTTAGTGAATGCTGCACGTCAGGTGGCAAGAGGTCTTAATAAGAATATGGCATTCTCGGTTAATTCCATTATTAACTCATTTGGAATTATGATTTTTGCGGTTGTATTCGTATGGGCACTGAATTGGGGACTTTTGGGTGCTGTTTTATCCCTGGTGTTGTCAACAGCAATTGCTTTGATTGATATATTGTTCAGATCTTTACTGTACAAATATATTGACTTAAAAACAATCGCCTGGAAAGAAATCAAAAAAATGATTGCCTATTCCTGGCCCATGGTACCCAATTCCATGTCTATGTGGGTTATGCAGGTTTCTGACAGATTTGTCATATCAACTTTTATGGGCTTGGCAGCAAACGCTGTATATTCAGTTGCAAACAAGATTCCATCTCTTCTGTCAATTGCTCAAAGTACATTTACCATGGCTTGGCAGGAAAATGCATCTATTGTATCCAAAGATGAAGATGCAGATGCGTATTACGAATCTATGTTTCACACCATGTTTGATTTGATGGCAGGTGCACTTGGTCTCTTGATTTGTGCCACTCCGTTGTTGTTTGTATTGCTGATCCGTGGAGATTACAGTGAATCATATCATCAGATGCCAATACTTTTCATCGGAATGTTTTTATTTAGTATGTGTTCTTATCTTGGAGGCATATATGTAGCATATAAAGATACAAAAAGTGTAGGTATTACGACAACAGTTGCAGCTGTTTGCAATCTGGTGGTAGATCTTGCATTGATCCATTTCATCGGAATATATGCTGCTTCAATCTCAACATTGGTAAGTTTCCTGCTGCTTTTTATTTTCAGAATGATCAATGTCAGAAAACTGGTCAAAATTAAGTATCATATCAGGCACATTCTAATCGTTTTCGGAATACTTGTTGTCGAGTCGGCCTTGTGTTTTTTTCAGATGCCTGTTTTGGATCTGATAAACATATTACTGGGAATTGTTGTATTTTTTATACTCAACAGATCGTTAATAAAGGCTGTTTATACTAAGATAAAACAAAAATTAAGGAAAAAGCAAGATGGAAAGAATAGTAACTGTTGAAAATATGTCAAAATGCAGGTATAACAGTGTTGATAAATTGAAGATGCTGTGTTCATTTTTGGTTGTGTGCATCCATGCACCCTTTCCCGGAGAAGTCGGAAAGTATTTTGAGGCTTTGACACGTATTGCCGTACCGATTTTTTTCATGATAACGGGTTATTTCTACATTCAGGCATCGGTATCCGGACAGATCAAAAAGCTGCTGATGTTAATGCTTACAGCAAATCTGCTATATTTTGTATGGAAATCAAGTCTGTCCATATTAAATGGTAATATTATTGAATACTGGGCAGATATATTTACTGTCAGCAATATCGTAAAGTTCTTACTGTTGAATGAAACGCATTTTCAATCACATCTATGGTATCTCGGAGCCATTCTGTATGTAATCGTTATCGTTTCGATTATATTCAAATGGAACGAGGTAAAGGGAAAGCGGCTGTTGTTCATAATTACTCCTTTTCTTCTTGTTGGCGATCTGGTGTTAGGAAAATATTCTTTACTTTTTTTCAACAGGGAATTCCCGTATATTCTTGTCCGGAACTGGCTTTTTGTTGGTATTCCATATTTCAGCATCGGGATATGGCTGAGAGAAAATAACAATTTCATTCAAGCGAAACTGAAGAACAGGGGAAGACAGAAATTAGTATTGCTTATTATCCTGACAGTTATCACTACCCTGTCAGAACGTTTTATTCTTGTCAGCCTGCACCTGAATGCTGCAAGAGATCATTATATTTCTACCACTTTTCTTGCGACAGCTGTTTTCCTTTATTTTGTTTTGTATGTATCTCAAAAAGAAAATGTCATTTCACTGCTCGGAAAAAAGGATTCAGGATGGATCTATATTCTTCATCCGATATTCATTACGCTTATGGCATCGTTGGTGAAGCGTATAGGAATGGACAGGATTTATCTTTATATACAACCAATCCTTGTGTTCCTGATAACAGCAGCATTTATTGAACTGATAAATTACAAAAAAAATAACCTGAAAGGAAGAGAAATTTCAAATGCAGGAAAAGTATGAGCCGCACAAATCTACACGCTACAACAATAAGAAAGAAAATACCAATATAAAGCCGTTGCCGGAACTCTATGAAAACCGTGAAAACTGTTGCGGTTGTACAGCTTGTTATGCGGTCTGCCCTGTAAAGGCAATTACAATGGAGCCGGATGAAGAGGGATTTCTGTACCCGGTGGTAGATGCCGGAAAATGTGTGAGATGCTATCGTTGTATAGCTGTCTGTGCATTCAAGGTCGATCAGAAAGCCAGAGGCTATCTTGTGTGAATGTCTGAATGATGCGTTTGTCTGAAACAACCAATGATGTAATAACCAAATGTCAGCACTTTTTGGCTTGCTGTACAATTTATACCTTGGAACAAATAAGACAGTCTTGGAGGAATGATGTATGAGTACAAGTTTTTACAGGAATCATAAATGGGATATACCACTGACGTATGCTGTCAAACATAAAGATTTCAATACCCGTATGGCAAGCAGATCCGGAGGAATCTTTACGGCATTAAGTGATCGGGTATTGAATGAAGGTGGTGTGGTGTTCGGCTGTGTTCTTAATGAGGAATTCAAGGCTGTTCACATTAGAGCAGAGAACATCAATGACAGAAACCGGATGCGTGGTTCAAAGTACATCCAGAGCGAAATGAAAGATGTGTTTTCTGCTGTGAGGACAGATCTTGATGCCGGAAAACAAGTGCTTTTTTCAGGTACATCATGTCAGGTAGCCGGATTAAACGCTTTTCTCGGAAAAGAATATGAAAACCTGCTGACTGTTGACATTGTCTGTCATGGTGTTCCGAGTCCGATCGTCTGGAAAGATTATCTGAAATGGCAGGAAAAAAAGAATGACAGCAAAGTAGTCGGCGTTGATTTCAGGAACAAGAGGGACTTTGGATGGAGTGCCCATGTAGAAAGTGTTTCTTTTGAGAATGGAAAGAAGATCAACAGCAGCGTATTTGCGACGCTGTTCTACGGACATTCTATTCTGCGTCCCTGCTGTTATCATTGTCCATACAAAGACACCGTACACCCCGGCGATATTTCAATAGCAGATTACTGGGGAGTTGAAAAGGCGGCTCCCGGATTCAGTGATAATAAAGGTGTGAGCCTTGTTTTGCTCAACAACGATAAGGGAAAGCATGCATTTGATATGGTGCAGGATGAAATCGAGATTAAAAAGACCAATCTGGAAGATAGTATGCAGCCCCCGTTAAAATCCCCCTATCGTGAGCCGGAATCAAGGAGCAGATTTTGGAGTGATTATAGTCACTTAAATACAGATAAGATCATGAAAAAATATGGCGGATACGGATTGATGGCAAAAGTACGTGCTAAAATCCGTTGGATCATATATAAAAGATAATTCTTTAAAAATAGCAATAAAACAGCAAGACAGCCGATCATAAAATCAGCTGTCTTGCTTTATTTGTGTTAATACTATTTATCTTTAAAATCGGGGATAAAATTGCGGGTGCAGGTGTCGCCCACACCTGCCGAGGTCAAGGGCGAGCAGCCCTTGTGGGGTTTGGAGCAAAGCCCCAACATCCATTACTCAAACAAGAAATAGTATAAGCTGTCATTGTTACCAGTCGGCGTTGCTTCGCTTTATGCCGAAACCTAACGCTTTGGTAATTATCTCGAACATAATCTCATATCCTCTGTCATTTGGATGTAAGCCGTCAGAAAGAAGACTGTCAATTGAAATATCAGCGTACTTGCTGTATTGCAGAAATTCTTTGTAAACGGAAATGTATTCCATGTGATTTTGTGCGGCCAGTTTCATCATCACATTGTCAATATCCTCCATGTGACATACTTTATTGTTGTTTTCATTTTGCACAGAGGCAGGAATAGAAGACATGAAAATAATATCCTTTCCGAGTGCAGTACAATAATCATAGATTGCCTGCAAATTTTCTAATGTCTGAGAAGGATTGCGTTGATGATTGCTGTATGGATCAGATTCATTGTTTCGGTCATTGGTACCTATCATACAGATGATAATACTATCGTCATCATCAATGAGCTGATCCAGATATAGCCGCAAATGTCCTGAGGCACGACCGCTTGTACCATAGTTTTTTACGGTACAGTGAAATTTTTCTTCAAGATAGCTTTTTAACATATTTGCCCAGCAGACTCCATCGGAATTGACATACCAGCTTCGGTCACCGTCTGTACAGATCAGCTCGCCATGCTCTGCGTCATTGGTATATCCTGTACCGCCCATACCGTGAGTGATACTGTCGCCTATTAGTTTGATTTTCAGCTTTGGTTTTGTGGTGTCACAAAGAACCACCTTTTCCATCACAGAAGCGATTGTCTGAAATGTCTGATGTTCCGGCACGGCATATATGTCAAAATCTGTATAGTTGTTATGGGAACAGATACTCATATATTCCGCATTTTTGGGAATCGGTACTTCTGTCAGACCCAGATAAATACCTGCTGTCTGCTCCGTATCTGATGGATTCCATGCTGAAATAAAGAACTGACTGCTTAATATCGGTCTTGAATAAAAGGCAATATTGGACATGACAGACGGTTTGCAATAAAAATGACCACGAATATAAAGATGACTGATATTGTGCAACGGAATGATACCGGTGTGACTAAAAGGGAGGGAACTGTCTTCACTGCCATTAATGGCTATAAACTTCCCCTGAATAGTATTTGTCGTGTGATCCAATAAAAGCTTGTTATTATGCAGATCGAAAACAGGCTTTTCGGAATCAATAATTTGAACAGAGATGGCACCGGCAGCTTCCTCGGGCGTTAAATCTGCATTATCGGGTTTGGTGACAAGGAATCGGTAAAAACCGCTGTCCAGCACGTTTGAGGTTTTGTTATGTGTGGCGTTTTGAAAAATGCCGTTTTCGTCAAATTGGTAGTATGAAAACAGGTAGTTCTCTGTGGTTTTAATGATAGCAATACAGCCGCAGGGAACATATAGCAAATCTTCCGTACAGGCTCTGTTGAGTGCAGCATTATTGAGAACATTACCTGTTGAAGATACGGATGAATTTATAAAAGACAAAGTGGGCTGATAGCTTTGATTGTGATAAATAAAATCGGCAATGTATTCTTCTTTTCTCAGTGCACTGATTTGTGTTCTGACAGCTTTTCCTGCTGTTGCGTAAATACTTCCGTCATCACCTGTTCGTATGTCGATCAGCTCACTGTTTCCTTCGGTAGCTGAACTGTTTGCAATGATATTATCCACACGGGCATGTACTCTGTTCTCTGCCGCATTGACATAAGAATTTAACGCAGTAACAGCAGTGTCGATTTTGTTATTCACAGAAGCAGATTCTGTATCGATTTGTGCAGTAATCTCACTCACGGAAGTTTCAAGCTGCTGCTGTGTTTGTTCGGAAAGAGCAGAGATGCTGCCCGTCAAAGTTGCAACCTCACGATTGATGTTATCGTTTGTCTCTGCTTTTAGTTTTTTAACGGATTCATTGATTCGGAATAATGCCTGATCAGTTTCCAGGCGTTCAAGATTGGTTTCTTCGTACTCCGAATTGAGAAACGAATTATGTTTACATGGCATATTGATTGACCTCCTTTGTCAAGATTTGGGCGATGATATCATATCCGATATCATTAAAATGTGTGTCGTCGGACACTATACATTCCGGATACTTCATCAGTGCAATGCGTTGTAAATCATTTTCAGACGGTTCAATATTCGCAATCTGCAGTGCTTTACAGGAAATAAGTTCATTATTCTCTGAGTAGATCAACTCTTTCATACAGCTTTCTAAATCAAAGAAATGGTCATTGAAAACCTGTTGTATAGCAGCATTATAATCACTTTGCCAGCTATTCTGTGATGAACCGATTGTATGATTGAACCCGATAATGATATAGTTTTCACTGTCAAAGCAGTCAGTCTTTTTTTCGATGATTTTCAGAAGCTTCTCACTGCTGATTCGGTCAGGATTAAGCTGATTGTTGACTATAACAATGTCGAGTTTATCAAAATTTCTGATTCTGATTGGAACAGTATTGCGGCTGTTGTAAACGGATTTGATAAAATCCAGCAGCTGTTCCTTTGTGTCTTTGCAAGTTTTTCTTCTCATTATTTTTGGCACCTGACAGCATATCTCTCTGCCTTGCTCATGGTTTAATATGATCGGAAACATTACATCAAAGTACGAATATGGTGCAATCTGATAATAATTATCATCTGCCAGTTCAATTGCTACATAATAATAGTAATGTTCATCAGGTAAATTTGTTTCCGCCGGAGTAAGCCTGAAATGATATTTTCCGGCGATCTCGTCCTCAGCCGTCAGTTCTTTTCTGATAATATCCTCCGCTTCCTGATCGGTTTTCGGATCAACCTTGATGTTGGCTTTGACACCGAAAAACAGTTTATCACCTTCGGCGAGCAAATAAGTATTTCTTTTTCTGTCCACCAGTGAAATACTGCAGTCAAAGGTACTTCCCCTGTAAATATGTAAATTTTCGTACATTCATATTCTCCTTTTTTAATATCAAAATGTTTCTTGCTTTTTATTGAGCTGTTTAATAGTTACATCTTTCCTCTCCTTTTGGTGTGTCAGATAAAGAGTTATGATTTTTCTCTTGATAGTATATACACGAGATGTGCAGATCTGAAATAAAAACCCTTTTCAATATCCCCTTTGAAAAGTAAAAAATTCTACCTCAAAAGGTCGAATTTTGAAAAAATAATTTGTATCTTGTTTAAAAATTTCCGTATTGTACAAAATATTAAAAAAATTAAGTATTATTTCACAGATGAAATTTGCTGTAATAGATTGTCAAGCTAAGTGCAACAAGAATTTAAAAACTCAGAAAGAACCTCATAAGAAGTCCTGTAACCTAAACGTTTGCGAGGACGGTTGTTAATAAGTTTGATAACCTCAGCAAGTTTTTCATCAGTTATATCAGCAAAAG
>JBJEOP010000104.1:28582-40730 GCA_051880775.1 Acutalibacteraceae bacterium | reverse complement strand
GAGTGTGAGCGTGGCTGTTATGAATATACCGTTGAAAGCGGCAAGGATATACGCCGTGTGATTTACAGAGCGATTGCAAAAACAGATTATAATATTCTTGTTATGCGTCCGATTGAACGCTCACTTGAAGAAACATTCCTTGATATTATTTCGGGAAATGCTGAAAGCAAAGGGGGAAATTACTGATGTCAGCAATATTCAAGCGTGAACTGTCGGCATATTTCAGTTCACCTGTCGGCTATGTTGTAATTGCCGCATTTATGTTTTTCAGCGGTATGTTCTTTTATGTGCAGTGCTTGTATTCAGGCACAACAAATATGTATGCGGTGTTTCAGAGTATGTTTTTCATAATACTTTTTATAATTCCGCTGCTTACAATGAAGCTGTTTGCCGACGACAGAAAACAGAAAACAGATCAGGCGATTTTAACTTCACCTGTCAAAATACCGTCGGTTGTTGCGGCAAAGTATTTTTCGGCACTGGTTGTTTTTCTTATCTGCCTTTCTTCTTACATAATTGAGGGTCTTGTGCTGTCGTTTATGGCACAGCCCGATTGGAGTGTAATTATCGGAAATGTCTTTGGAATGCTGCTGCTTGGTTCGGCGTTTGTTTCAATCGGCATTTTCATTTCGTCACTGACCGAAAGCGTAATTATTGCGGCGATAGCGTCATTTGCAATAAATGTTATGATAAATCTTGTTGACACGGTTGCGTCAACGGTTTCTTGGAGTTTTCTCAAAAATATGCTCAACGCCGTTTCGTTTCAGTCAAAGTACAGCAATTTTGCACTCGGAATGATTTCATTGTCTGATGTTGTATTCTTTGTTACGGTTACTCTGCTTTTCCTTTTCCTTACGGACAGGGTAATTGAAAAAAGAAGATGGGCATAACGGGGGTGAAATTTATGAATGAGAAAAAGTCTTTAAGCCGAAAGGCAAAGCACGGCATAATTTCGCTTGCCGTTACCTGTCTTGTTGCTGCGGCGGTAATAATCATAAATATTATATCTGTAACGCTGACGGATAAATATTCCGCACTGACAGCGGATATTACAGGTATGCAGTCGTTCAATATTACCGAACAGTCGCTGAAAATTGCACAGGAAATAAAGAAAGACACAAAGATTACTTTCCTTACTTCAAAATCTTCCTATGAGTCGCTTGACCCTTACTGCAAGCAGACATCAGCACTTGCAAACCAGCTTGCACAAAATTCCGACGGAAAAATAAGCGTTGAATATGTTGACTTTGTGAAAAATCCGTCGTTTCAGAATAACTATCCCGATGATACTCTCAGCACGACCGATGTAATTGTTAGCTGCGGAGATAAGTATAAAATTCTTACAAAAAACGACCTTTTCACCTTTGAGAATTATAATGAAACATATCAGTACATAAAATCCTCACAGGCTGAACAGGAAATTGACTCCGCAATTCTGACCGTTACAAGCGATGTTTCAACAAAGGTTGCACTTGTTACCGATAACTGTACCGACGACTATTCATATCTTAAAAGTGTTCTTAACACAAACAACTATGAAATAACCGAGGTGTCACTGCTTACACAGGATATTCCCGACGATACCGATATGGTAATTGTTTATGCACCGACAAAGGACTACACATACGACGCTGTTACAAAGCTTGAAAAATTCCTTATAAACAACGACAGATACGGCAAGAATATGCTTTTTGTTTCATACTGCAAAGAGGCTGATACGCCGAATATAGACGCACTTATAAAAAATTTCGGTATGGAGCTTGATGACGGACTTGCCTTTGATATGGATACATCAAGGATATTCGGCAATAATTATTATGACGGACTTGCCTGCAATTTTGCGTCAAAGCAATATACTTCGTCAATTTCGTCCGACGCTTATCCCGTAATCGTGTCGCTTGCCCGTCCTGTCAGGATAACTAACGATGATGTTGCGGAAAATCTTTTGACGCTCTCGTCAAAATCGGGATACTGTCCGTTTGACGCAAAGGACGGCGAGTGGTCTATGACCGACGCAGTAACAGGAAATGTTGCCGTTATGGCACAGGGTACACTCGGAAATGATACGGGAAAATCAACACTGATTGTTGCAGGTTCAAGCAGTATGTTTGAAAAGGCTATGCTCGGTTCGTCATTCAGCAACCAAAGCTATCTTATGAATATGATGGCTGACCTTAACGGCAGGGATACCGATACGCTTACCCTTGAAGACAAGGTTATTACCGATTATGACCTTAATATCAGCTCACAGACGGCGAATGTTGTCGGAGTTATACTCTATGCGATAATTCCGCTTCTGATACTCGGTGCAGGCTTTGTTGTGTTCCTTATGCGTCGCAACAGATAAGCGGAGGTAACGAAAATGAAGAAAAATATAAAAATTCTGATTTTTTCGGTTATATGCCTTGCCGTACTTGTGGCGGCACTTGTTGTTGTGCTTAATCTTCCGTCAGCAAACGAAAATAAGGAGGAGGTTTCGTCACAGGACGCAATACTGCTTTTTGACAAAACAAACCTGAAAGCCGAGGATATTACCGTTTCAAACGAGAGCGGCGAGTATCAGCTTTTGGGCTACGAATATTCCGACGAAGGCTCAGACGACGGTTCTTCCAGTCAGATTATTTATACTATGCAGGATCACAGTTCGCAGATACTCTCAAAGACTATGACCGACAGCCTTGCCGAACAGTGCCTTTATATGTCGGCAATACAAATTGTTGACAAATCGGGCAACCGCTATTCCGAGTACGGACTGGATAAACCCCGTTCAACAGTCAGCGTAATTTTCAGCGACAATTCAGAGGTTACTATGTATGTCGGAAATAATGCCCCCGACAACAAGGGCGTTTATTTCAGGATTGACGGCAACGCCAATGTTTATCTTGTTCAGGAAAATATGATAAATATGTTCCTTGTCAACAAGCTGCAGATGTTCTCAAAAACAATGTCATATTCATTTAATACCGACTACAAAATTCAGACGGTAAAAATCAGCGGAACAAACTACGACAGCAATATTGAAATAGAACCCATAAACAATAATGCAAATTTCTGTAATTTCGTTCTTACAAAGCCTTACAGGGAAATATGCGACAATGATTTTCTTGAAAGCTTTGGCGAAAGTCTTTACGGACTTTCGGGTACAACGGTTGTTGCGGTTGACATAACCGGGGACGATATGAAAAAATACGGTCTTGACAAGCCGTATATCGACGTTGAGGTTACGGCAAGCGACGATACAGCCGCTCATATTATTGCGTCAGGAGCCGACTCCGAAAACAACTGTTATCTTATGCAGTCGGGCGGCACAATAATATACAAGATGAGTACGGACGATCTTTTCTGGTACGGCGTTACATACAGGGATTTTCTTGACGACTCAATAATAAAGCCGAATATGGACAATATTGTTTCGGCGGATATTTATTACGGCAGCAGGAATTATCACTATGATGTCACTCGCACAACATCAAAGAATGAATTGTATGAGGATATTGTGACAACCAAGGCGACATACAACGGCAAAGAAATAAAATATCTTAATCTGTCAATCTTTGTAAATAATGTTGCAGGAATTTCAAGAAGCTCCGCACTTCCGAAAAGCACTGACGGCAGTGAAAGGATTTTCAGCATTAAATACAGCTTTGACGGCGACGACGCTTTGAGTGATACGCTTGAAATATACAGGACAAAGGACAAACAGCTTATTGTTACTCTCAACGGAAATATTGAAGGCTATACCGACACAGAATATGCGGAAAAGGTATTTGAACAGGTTGAGAATATTCCGAAAAACGCCGAGCTTACCGTTCTTAACAACGACAAATCAAGTGCCGTCAGTGAGGAATAACAGATGGAAAAGTTAAAAGAATTATATATCAAATATAAGGAAATAATTTTGTATGTTATTTTCGGCGGACTTACAACCGTAATCAATTATGCGATTTATGCATTGATGGTGCTTTTAAAGATTGATATATATACATCAAATATAACGGCGTGGATTGGTGCAGTGCTTTTTGCATATCTTACCAACAGAAAAATGGTGTTCAACTCTGAGGCAAAGGGCAAAAAATCGGTTATTATCGAGATACTGTCGTTTTACGGTTCAAGAGTATTTTCGCTTGCGGTTGAAACAGGCTTGCTGTTTGTGTGCGTGTCGCTTATGGGTATGAACGAGTGGATAACAAAGCTTGTCTTACAGGTTGTTGTAATTGTACTCAACTACATTTTCAGCAAATTTATTGTATTCCGAAAGAAAAAGAAAAGCTGATAATTTTCTTTTAAAACTGAGGACAAAAATTGCGGGTGCAGGGGTATCATACCCCTGCTGAGGTCAAGGGCGAGTAGCACTTGTGGGGTTTGGGTCAAAGCCCCGACACATACAATACTCAGGAAAAAATAAATAATATAACGAAAGCTCCCGATATACAGCGTAAAGCCGTTGTATCGGGAGCTTTAAAATTTTTATTGTTATTCGGATTTTTCGGGGCTTTTTGAGTGGTGCTTTACAATCAGTATTTCGGAAATACGCCTGTTTTCAACCTTTTGAACGGTAAAGCGTGTGCCGTCAATCATAATCGACGGATGTTCACCCGATTTCGGAATATGCCCCATTCTGTCGAGCATAATGCCGGCGATTGTGTCGCTTGTTTCATCGTCAAAGTCAATGCCCGTCAGGTCGCTGATTTCGTCAAGTGACGTTGCACCGTCAACGGTAAAGCTGTATTCATTGAGCTTTTTGATGTCCTCGTCCTCGTTGTCGTATTCGTCCTGTATATTTCCGACTATTGACTCAATAAGGTCCTCCATTGTAATAATTCCGCCTGTACCGCCGAACTCGTCAACAACAATGGCAATCTGCGTTTTGTGCGAGGTCATATATTCAAACATCTCACTGCAACGCTTTGACTCGGGTACATAAACTGCCTTATGTATTATGTCACTGCCGATAGTTTCAGTCGGGGCATTTGTGCTGACATACTTCAAAAGGTCTTTGACATATATTATTCCGACAATGTTGTCGATATCCTCGTGATATACGGGAATTCTTGATTTGCCGCTTTTTATTGCAATATCGACAAGGTCGGTTATTTTACGGTTGTCCTCAACGGCAACGACATCTTTTCTGTGCGTCATAATTTCGCCGACAGATGTATCGTCAAAATCGAAAACATTTTCAATCATATTCTTGGTGTTGCCCTCTATAACACCGTTTTCTTCCCCCTCGTCAACCATCATCAGGATTTTTTCTTCTGTGAGGGTTGACGATGATTTGTTCGGGTTTTTGCCGAATATGCGGAGTATTATGTTGGCAATTCCCGAACATAACGCCGCAAGAGGCGATATAACGGCACACATAAAAATAAACGGAGCGGCTGTTTTTATGATGATTTTATCGGGATTTGATAAGGCGAGTTTTTTCGGCATAAGCAGTCCGAAGGTTACAATAAAAAGAACGGCGATTATTGAAACAATAACTACGGCAAGCACGTTTATAAGTCCCTCGCTTATTGACATAGAGTACAAAAGCTGTTTGAGCGGAACGGTATAGGTTATTTCCGCAAGAATTACGGCACCGACTGCGTTAAGAGTAAAGCCGATTTGTGCCGCCCTTGAATATTTTGCGGCATTGTTTTTGATTTTTACTGCCTGTTCGGATTTTTTTGATTTGTTTTCCGATAAATGTTTAATGGTGCCTGCATTCGATAAATTCGCCGCCTCGTCGCACAGCGAAAAGAAAAAGCACATTAAAATTAAAAGTACAATAAACACCGTTGCAATAACCGTTCCGGTCGATGATGTAACGGCAGTGTCGGTGTTTATGTCGAGCAAACTGAATGAACCGGCAAAGTCTTCCGGCATAAAGCAATACACCTCTTGAAAATTAAATTTTATTATTCCGAATATAATAATACGAAAAAAGCAAACATCTGTCAACCGTCTGCGAATAAACAATATCACAAAAAATAAATTTCAAGAAAAAACATTCATCTTATGACATATTTATCGTCGGTTTCAATATATATTTATATGTAAATAAAGTATATTGAACTTGGAGGAACGTTATAGTGTTGGATAATAAACTTCTGCATACAAAGGCTGACCGTCAGACAAGGGAAAGCCTTATCGGAAAACTGGTGCTTGACTACGGATTTCTTTATCGTGATGTCATCGGTGAAAGCAGGTGCTCACGCCCGATTGATATGCTGTGCGTGGGCAACAGGGACAAACAGGTGCTTTTTTGCGGTGCATTTCACGGTATGGAATGGATTACTTCGCTCTTACTCATTAAGTTTCTTGATGATTTGTGCTTTACCGTTATGACGGGCAGGAGTATGTGCGGAGTTCGCATAGGAACATTTCTCAACAAAAGGGGTCTTGCGGTTATTCCGTGCGTAAATCCCGACGGAGTGGAAATTCAGATTAACGGTGCCGAAAGTGCGGGATATTATGAACAGCTTGTCATAAAAGCAAGCGGAGGGGATACTTCACACTGGCAGGCGAATGCCGCAGGAGTTGACCTCAATCATAATTTTTCGGCAAACTGGGAAAAGCTCAAAAGACTTGAACTTGACAGCGGAATAAAATCCGCATCGCCTACACGCTACGGCGGAGAATTTGCCGAAAGCGAACCCGAAAGCCGCACAATAGCCTCATACTGCCGTACGGGGAACATTACTCACGCACTTGCGTTTCACAGTCAGGGCGAGGAGATTTACTGGAATTTCGGCGATTACTGCGACAGTGAGGCTCTTAAAATGGCGAGGATTATGGCCTTTTCAAGCGGCTACAAAATAAGCGAGCCTGAGGGTCTTGCAGTAGGAGGCGGCTTTAAGGATTGGTTTGAAGAAAAATTCAAACGCCCTGCGTTTACCGTTGAAGTCGGTAAAGGAACAAATCCGCTGCCGATAGAGGATTTTGACGAAATATATAAAAAGGTCAGGGAAATGCTGGTTCTTGCAATTATACTGTAATAATATTATCAAAATGTTTACGGAAAAATGATAAAGATGTTGTTGATAAAAATGTCGGAATGTGTTAATATCTAATCAAAGAATTTTAAGAAGCTTTCATTACGAAAGGAAGTATTATTATGAAAAAGAGATATAAATTTGCGGCTGTTTTTTCTGCTGTACTTATGTCGGCTGTACTTCTGACGGCGTGCAGCGGAGAAGTGAGTATCACTGCTAATCCAAAGGAAAGCTCAGCTGAAATTTCACAGTCACAGTCCGATACTGAAAATAATGCGGCTAATCCCAACTCAAACGGAGAAACTGAGATTTTACACGAAAGTTCTGATGAGGAAAGTTCAAATGCTGAACAGTCGGAAAATGTACAGAACAGCGAAAGCACAGAGTCTTCGGATACATCTGAAAAGTCTGATGAGTCAGAGCCTTCCGAAAGCTCGGAACAGCCGCCTCAGGAAAGCGAGGAGGACGGATATTATTTTGATGACGAACAGATAGTTGACGACTATCATACCGCAACGGAATTTACGGATAACGAAGAATTTAACAAGCTCTTTTTGTCGAATAAAATTGACGCAAACTATCAGCAGGAATTACAGGACGCATCTACAATATCTAAAATGAGAACGGTTACGGCTAATTATGCTGAAATCTGGAAGACTGAAGAAGAAAAGGTATATAAAAATCTTTTGGGTTTGCTCAGTGACAAGCGTGAGGCAAAATCTGCACTTGAAGTATCCGAACAGGAGTGGAAAGACGGTGTTCAGGAGGCTATTGACGGATTTTATGCAGATATTGACCCGAACAACAGCGGCTCTGAGGAGCTTTTGAGTGCTGATACGGCTGTTATGAACTACTATAAGGGCAGAACAGCAAAGCTGTATGAACAGATTTATCAGCTGACAGGCGAATTTAATATGTAAACCTGTTCGGCAAATTCTGATAACGGGAGCATACTATGAATAAAAGTATTGATATTTTCAGACGCTCGTTTGTAATTTTTATTACGGCAATACTGATGTTTGTTCTTGCGGGCTGTTCAAACGGAAATTCACACAAAACAAAAGAATATGTCAACTCGGTAAAAACGCTGGTCAATGAATCGGTAAATTCAACACGAACTCTTAAAGAGCAAAAAGAAAAATTTGACTGTAACAACAGCAATTCGTCAAAAGCGTATATTGCAACGCTCGACACGCTTTCTGAACTGTATAAACAGCTTTTGCAGACTGAGGCACCCGATTCCTACGATGACCTTGACGAAACTCTGAAAATCTCGGCAAAATCGGCATTGTCGGACATCACAGAACTTAAAAGCCTTGCAAAGTATGCGTCGGAAAACGGTGATTCTTCTCTGTACAAAAAAGACGAGAAAAATCTCTATGACGATTATCAGGTTAACTATGAAACTCTTGTGTCGCTTTCGTCAGAAATTCAGACACGGTACAGGAACGACTGATTATCCGTAAAAACCTTATGCCGAAATATATGGCATAGGGTTTTTGCTTTTTGCGGTATATAAACAAAAATCCGCAGCAGTCAACAGTGGGGTGTAATATTTATGCACAGCGAAGGAAAGTACAAAAAAATATTGAAATATATAATTCTGATTATCTGCATATCACTTTTGACAGTGGGAGCAGGCAGTGCAGGCTATCACCTTACTCAGCGTTATAAAAGCACTATTACTGATACATACAATGATTTAGTAAATAATGTTACGGGTAAAATCAACAATATTGAAGATAATATTTTAGATAATGTGTCAGAAGTATCAGAAAAATAATAATCATTATTGACTATTAAAATAAGCTGTTATATAATACTCAATATACAGATACAGCTTGTGAGGTATCAGACTTAATAACGGAGGTAAACAAAATGAAAAAATATGTATGCGATGTATGCGGATATGAATATGACCCCACAGTAGGTGATCCCGATAACGGTATTGCTCCCGGAACACCTTTTGAGGATCTTCCTGAGGATTGGGTATGCCCTCTTTGCGGAGTAGGAAAAGACAGCTTTTCTCCTGCTGAATAAAATTCAATAGGCATATTTTTGGCGGTAAAAATTCTTTTGGATTTTTACCGCCTTTTGCGTTATAATAGGTGTGTATTTTATAGTCAGAAATCAGGAGTGTTCAAAAGTGTGGGGAGGAAGAAGATATTATTCTTTGGATTTTTATCTTAAAGAAACATTCGGCGAAAAGCTGTACAAATTATCGCTCGACGGCGGAATGACCTGCCCGAACAGGGACGGCAGAATTTCATACGGCGGCTGTATCTTTTGCAGTGAGGGCGGTTCGGGTGATTTTGCTGCACCGTGCGAAATGAATATTGATAAGCAGATAGAATATGCAAAGTCGCTTGTCAGAAAAAAATTTGACGGAAACCGCTATATTGCATATTTTCAGTCATACACAAACACCTATGCACCCGTTGAGTATCTCAGAAAGCTTTTTTTGCCGATAATAAAGCGTGAGGATATTGCCGTGCTTTCGATTGCAACACGACCCGACTGTCTTGGTGATGATATTCTTGAACTTATTGCGGAGCTTGCAAGAATAAAGCCTGTATGGGTTGAACTCGGCTTGCAGACAATACATCAGAAAACCGCTGACTTTATCAACCGTGGCTATAATCTTGAATGTTATGATACAGCAGTAAGAAATCTCAAAAAAGCCGGTGCGTCAGTCATAACTCACATAATAATAGGTTTGCCGTATGAAACAAAAGAACAGATTATGCAGACTGCCGCTTATGTCGGTCAAAGCGGTGCCGACGGAATTAAATTGCAGCTTTTGCACGTTCTTAAAAATACAAAACTTGAAGAAATATATAATTCAGGTGTATTTCATACTCTGAGAGAGGAAGAATATGTTTCGCTTGTGGCGGATATAATAGGCATTTTGCCCGAAAATATCGTAATTCACAGGCTGACAGGCGACGGCGACAAAAAAATACTTATTTCGCCGCTTTGGAGCTGCTATAAAAGACGTGTGCTTAACCTTATAAATCACCGACTTAAAGAGAAGAATATTATACAGGGCAATGGATATAAAAACAGCCATTAACAGTTTGTGGGTGTGTGGAATAATGAAATATACTAATCCTGCGGACAATGACTTAATGGTAATAATAAAGTATGAACGCAATTTGCGAGCGGAGGCACTCCGCCAGCTTGCCGCTTTTTGACATTTGTCGTAAAATACCGCAATAATTAACATTTACATTTATTCCAATTTGTGCTAAAATATATATATTGCTGAAATTGAATTAAGAAACGGAGATGGTAACATATGCAGAATGAGGAATTTTTTAATGTGACCCCTGAGCTTGTGGAGCTTAGTGAAAGGTGTGCCGCAAACGGAAAGATAGACCGTGATTTATATACAAAATACGATGTAAAGCGTGGACTGCGTGACATAAACGGCAAGGGTGTACTGGCAGGACTTACGGAAATTTCCGAGATATGCTCGTCACATACGGTAAACGGTGTGTCTGAGCCTTGTGACGGCAAGCTGTATTACCGTGGAGTAGATGTCGAAGAAATCGTAAAAGGCTTTATTCACGACGACCGTTTCGGATTTGAAGAAGTGGTATATCTGCTTATTTTCGGACAGCTTCCGAACACTGAACAGCTTGAACAGATAAAGCGTCTGCTTGCATATTACCGCAATTTGCCGCAGTCGTTTCCGAGAGATATAATTCTTAAAGCACCGAGTCAGGATATGATGAACGGTCTTGCAAGAAGTGTTCTGACGCTATATTCATACGACCCTTATGCCGACGATACATCACTGCCGAATGTTTTAAGACAGTGCTTGCAGCTTATCGCACTTTTTCCTGTGCTTTCGGTTTACAGCTATCAGGCATACAGCCATTACTATGAAAACAACAGCCTTATTCTTCATTCGCCGCAGGAGGAGCTTTCAACTGCGGAGAACATTCTCTATATGCTGCGTCCCGATTCCAAATATACAAAGCTTGAAGCAAAGCTGCTTGATATGTCGCTTGTTCTTCACGCAGAACACGGCGGCGGAAACAACTCAACCTTTACAACTCACGTTGTAACATCATCGGGAACAGATACCTATTCGGCTATTGCGGCGGCTTTGGGTTCGCTTAAAGGTCCTAAGCACGGCGGTGCAAACATAAAGGTTGTACAGATGTTTGAGGATATGAAACAGCACGTTTCCGACTACACTGACGAGGAAGAGGTTTCGGCATATCTGAGAAAACTACTTCACGGAGAGGCTTTTGACAAGGCAGGACTTATTTACGGTATGGGACACGCTGTATATTCACTCTCAGACCCCCGTGCAAGAGTATTCAGGGCATTTGTAGAAAAGTTATCAATAGAAAAGGGCAAAACTGACGAATTTCAGCTTTATTCTCTGGTTGAAAAGCTTGCACCTCAGATTATAGCTGACGAAAGAAAAATCTATAAGGGCGTCAGTGCAAACGTTGACTTTTACAGCGGCTTTGTTTACAGTATGCTTGATTTGCCGCAAAAGCTGTTTACGCCTATATTTGCTATTGCAAGAATTGCGGGCTGGTCGGCTCACAGAATGGAGGAGCTGATAAATCCGAGCAAGATTATCCGTCCTGCATACCGCAACGTACACGACAGAATTCCTTACAAAGATATTAAAGACAGATAAACCCACAAAAAAACGGTGCCGCCAAAAAAACGGTGCAATCAAACAAAAACGGTGCAGTCACAAACGACAGCACCGTTTTTTTAGTTAGGAGTTAGGAGTTGTGCGGGAGGTCAGCTTAATGAGGAATGGGGAATGATTTGTGTTATTGGTTAGTTAATGCGTTATGATTAGTGCATTGTAACATTTAATTGTTGCGTAGGATAATACAATGCACTGATTTTGCGGACAAGGATTTAATGATAACATTAACTTTGAACGCAATTCGGGTGCGCCAGCTTGCCGCCCGCTTTTTTGTTTTTGAATATTTTATTAAAGTATTCAGCCTGAAATGCGGACACAAAGCTGATTTTAACAAAAACTATGAACGCAAATTGACAGCGGAGGCACTCCGCCAGCTTGCCGCCCGCTTTTTGTTTTGGAATATTTTATTTATGCAAGATATACAGCCTGAAATGTGGACACAAAGCTGATTTTAACAAAAACTATGAACGCAAATTGACAGCGGAGGCAC
>JBJEOP010000104.1:0-28482 GCA_051880775.1 Acutalibacteraceae bacterium | reverse complement strand
CAAAAACTATGAACGCAAATTGACAGCGGAGGCACTCCGCCAGCTTGCCGCCCGCATTATTTGTTCATATCGTCGTTTTCGTCAGCCTTGCGGATAATGATGAACGGAGTGAGTTCGTCGTCCTGACCGGCAGGGTTGTCACGGATAAGGTCTTTGAGGTAATCCTCAGTTTTGCCCTTTAAGTCGGGTGAACAGCCGAGAAGCTCAACATTGAGGTCGTTTGCATCGGCAAGAATACAGCTGAAACCGAGATTATTTTTAATGTTTTCGCAAACCTTTTCGGGTTCTTTCGGATTGAGTACGGCGAGAGTGTGATAGGTTTCAAAAGCCGAATGACTGTAAAAGCCGTCAATTCCGGCAACGTCCTGTCCTACCATTTCATAGAAAACTCCACGCTTTCCGAAAATCTTGCCTACACCGCTGCATATTGCCGCCCACAAAACCCTTGGAAGTCCTTTCATATTGATTGCAAGCTGTAATTTGTACGGCTCGTTCATACCTATTCCGGCTGACGTCTTTGTTGCAAATTTTGACAGGAATTTTGCCCAGAAGCCAAGCTTTACATCTTTCATTTCAACGGTGTTGTCCTGACACATTGAAATTACCTTTTCGCTCATACTTATAATATCGCCGTCCTTGTAGAGCGGTCTGATATACTGTTCCAGAACTTTAAGATAATCCTCTCCACGTTCAACAAAGTGTGTTGCAACCGCATAACGCTGAAAATCCGTTCCGTCAACGTTGCGAATGCCCCGTATGTAGTAAACGGAACCGTTTTTTTCACGCTTTGTTTCGGCGTTGTTTTTGATTTTTCTCTCTTCTCCCATTTCGATTACTCCCAACTTCAAAATTAAACACAATGAATATTACAGCCTTTAAGACAGCGTAAGAAAATATTAAAAAGTATGATATTTACGCATCATACCCACTGTTCATAATAACTAATATTACTACTCTTTTTTGTCAAAATCAATAATTATCGGTTCTTATTTTAAATTCTTGTCGATTATCTATAAATGAATTGACATAAATCAAATAACCTTGTAAACTATATTGAAAGGACTTTTTTCAAGGTGACGGAATTATGCAAAAAAAAGAATTGCTGGAGCTTTGCGGCTCTGTTGAAGAAATTATATACAGAAATCAGAACAACGGCTATACCGTTATGACAATGCTCTGTGACGGAGCAACGGCGACTGCTGTCGGCTCAATGGCTGATGTCAATATCGGTGATGAGCTTAAACTTATCGGAAACTGGAAGGTTCATTCAAGCTACGGTGAGCAGTTTGCGTTTGAATACTATGAACAGTTTGTGCCGTCGACCGCCGAAAGCATACTCAAATATCTCTCGTCGGGCGTAATAAAGGGAATAGGCAGGGCAACGGCAAAACGCCTTGTTGAAGCCTTCGGCGACAAAACGCTTGAAATAATGCAGAACGAACCGTCACGTCTTGAAGAAATACGGGGAATATCACACGAAAAGGCGTTAAAGCTCAACAGCGAGATACGCAAGGCTTTCGGAATGAGAGAGGTTATGCTGTATCTCGAAAAATATCATATTTCGGCTGAGGAAAGCGTCAGAATATGGAAAAGCTTCGGCGACGATGCGGTAACGGTTATTGAAGAAAATCCCTATATTTTGTGCGGAAACAACATAAATGTCGCCTTTGAACGTGCCGACTCAATCGCCGCCGCTCTTGAAAAGCCGTGTGACGACAAATGCAGAATAAGGGCTGGAATTGCATACATCATAACCTATAATTCGGGCAACGGACATACCTGTCTGCCGAAAGAAAGGCTGACGGCGGTTTCGGCGGATTATCTTAAACTCTCTGCTGATATTGTTGCGGAAGTTCTGTCTGAGATGATTATTGACGGAAGTCTTGTCGCTGATACAATAGACGAAAAGGAATTTGTTTTTTTGCCGGATTTATACCGCAGTGAAACCTACTCGTCGTCAAGACTTCTTATGATGCTGAATTTTCCTCCCGAAAGAATAACGGGAGTTGAGCTTGCACTCGATAATTTTGAAAAACAGAACAACATCAGCTATGCCGCATTACAGCGAAAAGCGATAATTGAGGCACTGTCGGGCGGATTGCTTATTCTTACCGGCGGACCCGGCACAGGAAAGACAACAACACTTAATGCTATAATAAGTCTTTTTAAGCAGTGCGGACTCAAAGTTTCACTCGCAGCCCCCACAGGCCGTGCGGCACAGAGAATGTCCGAGGTTACAGGCTGTGAGGCAAAAACAATACACAGACTTCTTGAAGTTGAATGGGACAAGAACGACAACCCTGTTTTCACAAGGAACGAAAGAAATCTTCTTGACTGCGATGCACTTATTCTTGATGAGCTTTCAATGGTAGATGTAAATTTGTTTGAGGGCGTAATGCGTGCTTTGCCGCTGGGGTGCAGACTTATTATGGTTGGCGACAGCGACCAGCTGCCGTCGGTCGGTGCAGGAAATGTTCTGGGTGACCTTATTGCGTCGGAGAAAATTCCCGTCGTTCAGCTTACGGAAATTTTCCGTCAGTCAATGAAAAGCCTGATTGTAACTAATGCCCATAAAATCGTACACGGAGAAATGCCCGAAATAAGACGGACTGACGGGGACTTTTTCTTTATGACCTGCCCCGATAAGGAAAAAATTGCGGCAACGGTAGTTGACCTCTGTTCAAAGCGTCTGCCGACAACATATAATTATTCGGTTTTTGAGGATATACAGGTTTTGTGTCCGGGGAGAAAGGGCGACCTCGGAGTTACCGAGCTTAACAAAAAATTACAGCAGGTACTCAATCCGTCACAGGGCAAGCAGTACGAGATAAACCGACCGATATATACTTTCCGTTTGGGCGACAAGGTTATGCAGACGAAAAACAACTATGACCTCATCTGGACAAAAGATGACGGAACGGAGGGTTCGGGAGTTTTTAACGGTGACATAGGTGTAATTGTCGATATAAACAGGGCAATGTCAAGTGCGTGTATCCGCTTTGACGATAAATTCGTGACCTATGATGATGACTCTCTGAATGATATTGAGCTTGCCTATGCAACAACCGTGCATAAAAGTCAGGGAAATGAATTTAACGCCGTTATTATGCCTATGTACTACGGTGCTCCTCAGCTTTATTACAGAAATCTGCTTTATACGGCTGTAACAAGGGCGAAAAAAATACTTATTCTCGTCGGCAATGTTTCAACGCTGAAAAGAATGGTCGATAATAATAAGAAAACAATGCGGTATTCCGCTTTAAAAGCGTTTCTTGAAAGGGGATAAGCATTTTGGTTGATTTTATTTTTTCCTTTTTGTTTCCGCCGAAATGTCCCTACTGTTCAAAGAATATTTCACGCAGTCTTGCGGAATGTCCTGTCTGCAGGGCAGGGTTTCCGAGATATCCGCAGATTAAAATTATCCCGTCAGGTGAAATCTGTATTGCACCGTTTTTCTATGATATATCAGTGAGAAATGCAATAATCAATTATAAATTCAAGGGCAGAAAATTCAATGCGAAAAGTCTGTCGCTCGTTGTCAGCGAAACAGTTGAAAATGTCTGTAAGGATATGGATTTTGAGCTTGTTTCGTGCGTTCCGCTGTCGGCGGAAAGACAGCGTGAGCGTGGCTTTAATCAGTCGGAAATAATTGCAAAAAAGGTTGCAAAGCATTTTGAGAAGCCGTATGAACCTTTGCTCAGAAAAATAAAAAACAATTCCGAACAGCACAAGCTTTCCGCAAAAGAAAGAGAAAAAAATGTCTCAGGAGTTTATTCCGTTATTGACAAACAAAAAGTTAACGGTAAAAAAATACTCCTTATTGATGATGTTGCAACAACAGGCAATACTCTTGCCGAATGTTGCCGCACACTCAAAAACAGCGGTGCCGAAAGAATACTTTGTGCCGCCGCCGCAATAGCACAATAAGTTAGGAGTTAGGAGTTAGGAGTTTTGAATTGCGTACCGTTGGTTTGGTGTGCGGATAAAAATTTGAGTAGTATCAAGAATGTTTTACTGATAGTATAATTCTTCTTTAAATATACTATTAGTTATCTTAATGCAATTTTATAGTCAAAAAGAATTATTGCTTTAAAAATTTTCCTTACTGTGCTATAATTATTCATGACATTATGTAAGCCTGTCGGCAGAAATTATATGAAAGGGTGTTGAAAATGGGTTTGGATATTGCTATTGACCTCGGAACATCTCGTACAAGAATTTTTTTACAGAATAAAGGCGTTGTTGTCGATGAACCGTCAGTAATTACCATAAATCTTGAAGATGACAGCGTTGTTGCGATAGGACAGGAAGCATATATGATGCTCGGAAGAACATCGTCAAGAATAAGTGCAATATACCCCCTCAGCGGAGGAGTTATCTCGGATTTCGGTCTGGTTGAGGCTATGATTGGCTCTATGATGAAAAGGGTTGTATCGTCAAAAATCGGTATGCCCCGTGCCGTTGCCTGCGTACCGAGTGAAATAACCGAGGTTGAAAAAAGAGCCGTTGTAAACGCAATAAGCGGTGCAGGAGTAAGGCGTGTATGCCTTATCGAAGAGCCTGTTGCGGCGGCGATAGGTGCAGGACTTGACATAAACAGTCCGCACGGCTCGTTTGTTGTTGACATAGGCGGCGGAACTACCGATATGGCGGTTATTTCACTTAGCGGTATTGCCGTTTCACGCTCAATCAAGCAGGCAGGAAATGTTATGGACGACGAGCTTATAAAATATGTAAAGAAAAAATATAATATGCTTATCGGAAAACGTATGGCGGAGGACGCAAAAATTAAAATCGGAAGTGTAGTTCCGGGCTGCGTCAGCGGAACATACAGAATAAAGGGCAGAAATCTTCTGACGGGTATGCCGATGTGGGTTGACCTGAGTGCCGACGAAACGGTTGAACCGCTGAAAGATATTGCCGCCGCTATCGTAAGACAGGTGCAGGATATTCTTGAAGAAACGCCGCCTGAGCTTATCGGAGATATTTATTCCGACGGTATTGTTCTTACGGGTGCAGGCTCTCAGCTTAAAGGAATAGATATGCTTATAAAAGCCGCAACGGATTTGAAGGTTCGTGTTGCTGATGAACCCGATTTATGCGTAATAAAAGGCTGCGGAGATGCGATAAAATATATTGACGCACTCAATAAATCCGACCGTGGCGGAATAAACCCGATAAGCGACCAGTATTGATATGAATATGCGAAAAGACCCTGTATCGCTTGCGGTGTTTATGGGATTGATTGTTTTTTCACTTGTTGTGGGATATGGGGCATTTTATCAGCCGTCGGCACAGGAGGTTAAATATATACCCTATACCTCATCTGAAATTTCAGAAATTCTGCAAAGCAGCGTATCTGTTCAAAGTGTCGAAAACACACATTTTAAAGGCGATAAGCTGAACATAAACCTTGCAGACGAAGAAGAAATCACAGAAAATCTTGACGGAATAGGCACAGCTCTTGCAAAGCGAATTGTTGATTACCGAACTGAAAACGGAAGTTTTTCGGATATATCGGACATTATGAATGTAAAAGGCATTGGCGAAAAAACCTTTGAAAACATAAAAGATAAAATATGCGTATAAAGTCAGATTGAAAATTGAAAGTGCAAAATTGAAAATTTTTATGACAGGAAGTTTGTGCGTTGAAAAAATGGCTTTTAAAATTCAGTTGTTGCGTGAGTTAATACAAAGCGGTGATTTTGTGGACAGTTTATTAACAGTAGCTTTAAACGCAAATTGACAGTGGAGGCACTCCGCCGGCTTGCCGCTATATTTACTTTTGTAATCATATTCCTGCATTTGGTTTTTGAAAGGTGTATATTGCATTTTAAATTTGCGTATGATATAATAGCCTTGTAACGAAACAAAGGTGTTCCATTGGAGCAAAAAACAACCCCTAACCGAGTGTGCAAGACTTGGTTAGGGGTCTGTTCATTTTTTCGCAAAGGAACGGCTGACATAAACCGTAGGTTTGTTACTGTTTTTTGTTATTGTTAAACCATTTGCAAATCAGATTAGCTATCAGACTTGCCATAACAGAAACCAAGAACGAAACAAAAGAGTCCATTGACGCACCTCCTCCCTGTTACCAGTTTGGAGAACAGTAACATAATAATCATATCAGATTTCAGGGTGATTGTCTATAACAAAAAACTGATAACAAAAAAGACAAGCTGCAATGCACCTTTCAGGTGTTTTTGTTTTAAATCTGTCGGAGTTTCGGTCGGAATATGTAAAAATTCCTTGTCAGCAGGATAATTTTTGATTTTTATATTTGTGTATTGAAATATGTTTACCTGTATTTACTTTTAAATGCTTATGATATATAATGATTTTATAAAAGATTGGAGATGTAAATTGAATGAAGCTGTACGAAAAAACACTTGAAACAAAGGAAATATTTGACGGCAGAGTTATTCACGTTACCGCTGATAAGGTCGAGCTTGAAAACGGAAAAACATCAAGCCGTGAGGTTGTCGGACACCCCGGCGGAGTGTGCGTTGCGGCTCTTACCGAGAACGACGAGCTTTTGTTTGTAAGACAATTCCGCTATCCTTACAAGGAGGTTTTGCTGGAACTTCCCGCAGGAAAACTCGAAAAAGGACAAAATCCGCTTGAAAACGGCAAGCGTGAGCTTCTTGAAGAAACGGGTGCAATAGGCAGAGAATACATAACTCTCGGAAAGCTGTATCCGAGTCCGGGTTACTGCGGTGAAATAATACATATTTATTTTTGCAGGATTGACAGGTATGAACAGCAGAAGCTTGATGAGGGAGAATTTCTTAACGTTGAAAAAATACCGCTTGCAAGAGCCGTTGAAATGGTGCTTAACAACGAAATTCCCGACGCAAAAACTCAGACGGCAGTGCTGAAAACGGCTATGCTCATAAACAAACTCAAAAGATAAATCGGGGTAAAATAAAATTATGATAAATCCGATAGTGATAATAGTAGCGGCGGCGGTGCTTATGTCAGTGCTTGTGGTATGTGTTCTGAATAAGCCGAAAATGCCCGTTATTACAGGAGCCTTAATTTTTATACTGATATGCTTTGTAGTTATGACATATATGATTGACAATGCGATATCCTGTGCAGGAAACAGCGGCAGATTTGACAGCTTTGTCAGTTTTATTACAATGTCGGATTCAATGCTTTATACACAGCTTGAAGCGTCATTCAGAACATTTATGATTTTTGATATTGTGTTGTTTGCGGCGTCAATGCTTTCACTCGGTCTGGAAGCATCACACATTCTTAAAAATTACAATAAAAAATAAATCGTGGGAATATAAAAAAACCGGAGGCGAGAATATGAAAAATATCGGAATTTATGTTCACATTCCGTTTTGCGAAAAGAAGTGTCCTTACTGCGATTTTTACTCGGTAAAGAGCGGCAAAACAAATATCGACAGATACACCTCGGCAATTACGGGAAAAATCTACAAGTGGGGCGAAACGCTTGAACGGAAAGCCGACACTCTTTATTTCGGCGGCGGCACGCCGAGTTATGTGGGTGCAGACAGACTTTCTGTTATTGCTGATTCTGTAAGGCTTTCGTTCGGACTGAAAAATGCTGAAATTACTGCGGAAATAAACCCGTCAAAGGAAGATTTTGATTTTGAAAAGCTGCGTAAAAACGGTTTTAACAGGGTTTCAATCGGTGCCCAGTCGGCAAATGACGACGAACTGAAAATGCTCGGACGGCTTCATAACGTCAGACAGTCAGACCTCGCCATAAAAAAGGCACAAAGTGCGGGCTTTGACAATATTTCGCTTGACCTTATGATTGCAACACCGTTGCAGACAAAGGACAGCCTTGAACGCTCAATAGATTTTTGTGCCGAGCATAATGTTCAGCATATCTCCTCATATATCCTTAAAGTTGAGGACGGAACACCGTACTTTAAGTCCAAGGATTTGCTTAATCTGCCCGATGATGACGGTCAGGCGGAAATGTATCTTTTTGCCTGCGAAAAGCTGAAAGAATACGGCTATCATCAGTATGAAATTTCAAACTTTGCAAAGGACGGATTTGAGTGCCGCCATAATCTCAAATACTGGAATGGTGAGGACTATCTGGGAATAGGACCGTCGGCACATTCTTTTATTGACGGAAAACGCTTTTATTATCCGCCGTCAATAGACACCTTTATGAACGAAACCTATGTCAAAGACGGAGAGGGCGGCAGTGAAGAGGAATACATAATGCTGCGGCTGCGTCTTGCAAAGGGAATAAACAACGACGAATACAAGGAACGTTTCGGACATAAAATTCCCGAAAAATATTTCAGGAACGCAAGGAAATTCATTGATACGGATTATGTTGTCATTGATGACAACAGCATAAGATTTACAACAAAAGGCTTTATTGTTTCAAATGCTCTGATTACCGAAATCCTTGCATAATAAAATTGTTTATATTCGCACATCAAACCTGTTGTATGCACAACTCCTGACTCCTGACTCCTAACTCCTAACTGAAAAGGGCGTGTTACTCGTACAAATTGAGTAACACGCCCTGTGTTTATATCAGAAAATGTATGTCAGAAATCAGTCAGCATACTTGTTTTCGGTTGCATTCCAGGAATACATCTTGCGGAGTTCTGCACCGACTTTTTCGAGCTGATGTGATGCTTTGAGTTCACGGGTAGCATTGAAGTGAGCTCTGCCGTTCTTGTTTTCAGCAATCCACTTTGTAGCAAATGTACCGTCCTGAATTTCTTCAAGAACCTTCTTCATTTCAGCCTTTGCTTCAGGAGTGATGATACGCTTGCCTGTTTCGTAGTCGCCGAATTCTGCTGTGTCTGAAATTGAATATCTCATCATTGAGAAACCGCCTGTGTAGATAAGGTCAACGATGAGCTTCATTTCGTGGATACACTCAAAGTAAGCGTTCTCCGGCGGATAACCTGCCTCAACGAGTGTTTCAAAGCCTGCCTGCATAAGAGCTGTAACGCCGCCGCAGAGAACAGCCTGTTCACCAAAGAGGTCTGTTTCTGTTTCAATCTTGAAGGTTGTTTCCATAAGAGCCGCACGAGCTGCACCGATACCTGCACCGTAAGCAAGAGCGATGTCAAGGCAGTGACCCGATGCGTCCTGATATACTGATACGAGAGCCGGTGTACCCTTGCCCTCAACATACTCTGAACGTACTGTGTGACCCGGAGCCTTAGGAGCAATCATAAATACATCAACATTTTCCGGCGGAACAATCTGCTTGAAGTGAATGTTAAAGCCGTGAGCAAATGCAATAGCCTTGCCTTCTGTAAGGTTAGGAGCAATATCATTTCTGAATATGTCAGCCTGCTTTTCGTCAGGAGTAAGAATCATAATAACGTCGGCTTTCTGTGTAGCCTCAGCTGTTGTATAAACCTCAAAACCGAGTTCCTTAACGTGATTCCAACGCTTGCTGCCCTGGTAAAGACCGATAATTACGTTTACGCCGCTGTCACGAAGGTTAAGAGCGTGAGCGTGTCCCTGGCTGCCGTAACCGATAATGGCAACAGTTTTACCTTTGAGCTGATTGATGTCGCAGTCTGCCTGATAATAGATTTTTGGCATTTTAAAGACCCCCAAAATATAAAATTATAAAATGTATATGAAATTCGTTAAACCGTCGCTTTTCTTGCGGCACAGGAATCCTTTTCGATTGCAACCGTACCTGTTCTGACGATTTCACGGATACCATACGGCTTTAACAAATCCGTAAGTGTTTCAAATCTCTCGATAGTGTCGGCGAATTGAAGCGTCATTGTATTGAGAGAAACGTCAACGATTTTTGCGTCCATAAGCTCGGCAATTTTCATTATGTCAAGCCTTTGCTTTGCGGGGCAGTTGACCTTTATAAGCGAAAGCTCACGGCTTATAAATTCGCCCTGTGTGTAGGTTCGTACCTTTATTACGGGTATCACCTTGTTAAGCTGTTTTTCAAGCTGTTCGATAATATATTCATCACCGTCGGCAACTATTGTCATTCTTGAAATGTTGCTGTCCTCGGTAATTCCGAC
This sequence comes from Acutalibacteraceae bacterium, assembly GCA_051880775.1. Lineage (GTDB taxonomy): Bacteria > Bacillota > Clostridia > Oscillospirales > Acutalibacteraceae > UBA1213. The sequence continues at coordinate 18,469 of JBJEOP010000104.1, read as the reverse complement.
GGCAAGGCTGTCAATGTTGAATCCTCGTCTTGAAAACAATCCCGAAACCTTTGAAAGAACACCGGGATGATTTTCTACAAGAACTGAAAGTGTGTATTTCATATTCGGTATTCTCCTTATTTAGACGGTGTTTTCGGGCTTACGTTGCATACGAGTACAAACGGCTTGTCACTTTTCAGCATTTTTTCGGCGTATTTTTCTGCGTCCTCGTTTGATGAGGCATAGGCGGAATCAATGCCGTAAGCGTCAGCAAGCTTCATAAAATCGGGAATAGCGTCCAGATCGGTTATTGCATAACGGCTGTTGTAGTGAAAGTCCTGCAATTCGTGAACCATACCGAGAACGGTGTTTCTCATTACTATGATTTTTATGTTAAGATGATTTTGTGCTATTGTTGCAAGCTCGTTGAGCGACATCTGAAAAGAGCCGTCGCCGCATACTGCAACAACATCTCTTGACGGTCGGGCAAGCTTTGCGCCTATTGCGGCAGGAACGGAATAACCCATTGTACCCATACCGCCCGAAGTAAGAAATCTTCCGTCAGACATTTTGTAGCTGTTTGCACACCATATCTGATTTTGTCCTACATCGGCAAGAAGTATTGCCTTTGAGCGTAACATAGACGAAAGCTTTTCGATAAAGCTTTTCGGCTCGACAAAGCCGTCAAATTTTACAGGCGGTTTTGCAAATTCCTGTTTCCACTGTGAAATGAGTTCTTTCCAATCGTCAGGAGCAGTGTAGTCAACGCCCTTTATCATTGCGTTGATTACATTTTTCATATCGCCGACAATAGGAATGGTTGTCTTCATATTCTTGCCTATTTCGGCAGGGTCAATGTCGATATGAATTACATCAGCGTGTTCGGCAACCTTTTCGGGTGCAGCAACGGCTCTGTCGCCGACTCTTGCACCGCAGAGTATGAGCAAATCCGTTTCGTGAACGGCTCTGTTTGCCGCCTTTACTCCGTGCGAGCCGAGCATACCGATATAAAGCGGATCCTCCGACGGCATAACGCCGATACCCATCATTGTTGAAACAACGGGAATACCCGTTTTCTTTATAAACTCCTGAAATTTCAGCTTTGCACCCGACGTAAGCACGCCGCCGCCTGCACAAATAATCGGGCGTTTTGAGTTTTGCAGCAACTCCAACGCACGCTTTATCTGCATAGGGTGACCTGAAACACTCGGCTTGTAGCCGATAATTTCGGCTTTTTCGGGATATACAAATTCCTCGATTTCGTTTTCCTGAATGTCAATCGGAACATCAATAAGCACGGGTCCGGGTCTGCCTGTTGAGGCAATATGAAAAGCCTCCTTGAATATTCTCGGCAGCTCGGAAGTGTCCTTTACAAGATAGCTGTGCTTTACAAAGGATTCACACGCACCCGTTATGTCAGCCTCCTGAAAAACATCACGACCCAGCACATCACTGCGTACCTGTCCCGTGATTGCAATCATCGGGATTGAATCCATATAAGCAGTGGCAATACCTGTGATGAGGTTTGTAGCACCGGGACCCGATGTTGCGACGCATACACCGACGGTTGTTTTTGCTCTTGCGTAACCGCTTGCGGCGTGTGCGGCATTTTGTTCCTGACGCACAAGAACAGCCTTTATCTTTGAGTCATAAAGTTTATCGAAAAACGGGCATATTGCAGCACCCGGATAGCCAAAGACGACTGAAACCCCCTCGTTTTCGAGGCATTTAACCATAATTTCAGCACCACTGATCATACAATTCCTCCTTTCAGATTAAAAACAATTATAACATCAGCATACACAAGGTGTCAAGCGTACTTATGTGCAAAAATAACAACTATTGTCCGATTTTCACGAAAAAGAAAGAAATCAGTGCAGAGTGCAGAGTGTGGAGTTACAGAACCCATAAGTCTGATGTGAAAAAAGTTGATTTTGACAACAAGACAGATTTTTTATACCGTTGACCGATAAAAAATCAAATAGTATAATATAATATAATTAAATATATAGCCTTGTGTTAATGACTGTTTTCAAGAAAAATTGAGGGGTGTAGTGTTATGAATATAAACAGACTGATAAATACGGCACAGGAAAAAGAACTTCCTGATCTGGTTCTGAAAAACGCAAAGACTGTAAATGTCTTTACGGGCGAAATAATAAGCGGCGACATTGCGATTACTGACGGAGTAATTGTCGGAGTGGGCGAGTACAGCGGCAAAAATGAAAAAGACCTCGGCGGAAAATATGTCGTTCCGGGTTTTGTTAATGCACACGTTCACGTTGAGTCCTCAATGGTTACGCCGCTTGTTTATTCTGTGGAAGAATTAAAATGGGGTACAACGACAATAATCACAGACCCGCACGAAATAGTAAATGTAGGCGGCTGTGTTGCACTGAGAAATATTCTTGAAGTCGCAAAGAAATGCCCGACAAATTACTATGTTATGCTGCCGTCGTGTGTACCTGCAACTCCGTTTGAACATTCAGGCGGAGTGCTTAACGCCGATGACCTTGTTAAGTTCAAAAATGACGAATGTACGCTCGGACTCGGTGAAATGATGAATGCACCCGGTGTTCTTGGCTGTGACGGCGGCGTTATCGACAAGCTGAACGCATTTTCGGATATGATTGTTGACGGACATTCGCCTGTGCTTTCGGGGAAAGAACTCAACGCCTATGTGTGTTCCGGAGTAAAAACCGACCACGAAAGCGTAACCTACGGGGAAGCCGCCGAAAAACTCAGATGCGGTATGGCTGTGCTTGTGCGTGAGGGCTCGGCAAGCAAGAACCTTGAAGCTATTATTTCGGGAGCAGTGAAAAATAACATTGATACTTCAAATATGGCGTTCTGTACCGACGACAAGCACCTTGCGGATATTCGCAGGGAAGGTACGATAAGATTTAATGTAAAGAAATCCGTTGAACTCGGACTGCCGCCGATAAAGGCAATTCAGATGGCGACGATAAATGCCGCAAGAATTTACGGACTGAAAAATATGGGTGCGATTGCCTGCGGATACAAGGCTGATCTTGTTGTGCTTGACGATATTGAAAATTTCAATGTGCTTGATGTTTACAAGGACGGTGTGCCTGTTTCTGAAATAAATACGGACTGCAATGCCGTATATGATGAAAGTATGCTTAAATCCGTAAACCCTGCACCGCTGAAAGCTGACGCTTTTGATATTCCGAAAAAAGACGAATACAGTGTTATCGGAATAGTTGATAATCAGATATTAACCGAAAAATTCAGAATGAGCGGTGAAGAAGTCAGCAAAGGACTGCAAGACGGCACGGTGCGAAAAATTGCCGTTGTTGAGCGACATCACGCAACAGGAAATGCTGCAACGGCTTATATCACGGGCTACGGACTCAGCCACGGTGCAGTTGCAACAACCGTTGCACACGATTCACACAATATCATAATCATAGGCGACAACGACGTAGATATGAAAATTGCCGTTGACGAGCTGAAAAGAGTGAACGGCGGCTATACGATAGTAAAGGACGGCAGGGTTGTCGATACACTGCCTCTTGAACTCGGCGGTCTTATGAGTATGAAAAGTGCGGACGAGTTTATTCCTGTGCTTGACAAAATTATCAATACCGCCTACGAAATGGGTGTAAACAGAAATATTGACCCGTTTATTACGCTTTCGTTTATGGCTTTGCCGGTTATTCCGAAAATCAGAATAACCGACTGCGGACTTTTTGATGTTGAAACCTTTTCTTTTACGGAATAAAAATAAAGGCGGACAGATAAATGCAGTGGCTGACTGAAAATTTTGCGACAATCATTGTATGTGTTATTCTTGCGTTTCTTGTGTTTCTGGCGGTGAGGTATCTTGTAAAGCACAGGGGCGGCGGCTGCTGCGGCGGTTCGGGCTGCTGCGGCAGCTGCAAGGAGTGTATGCATAAATGCAGGAACAAAAAGCATTGATTTTCTGATGAAATAACGAAAATTTAATACAAACAGCAGCGGGTAAAATGCTTTTTATTATAAGCTGTGTTTCAGTAATCTTGAAAATGTACAAAATTTTCTTGCTTAGGGTTTTAATGTTGATTATTTTTTCTTTGAATTGTAATAAGTATCCATATTTTTTAATATTGTGGTTTTCAGAATGTAATATAATGGTAATTGACATATTGTTACACCAATGATATAATCGTGACATTATGAAATTTTGGGAGATGTTATTATTGAAGAAAAACAAAATCCTTAAAGCTGTTTTTTCGGCAATGCTGGCTGTAACGGTTGTATCATCTTCGGCTGTCGCATTTGCGACAGGAGCAGATGAAAAGCCCGATACGACAATATCCGTTGACGGAACAATTGACATTGAAACAAAAACAATTTTTGATTCATGGGTCAACTATCCTAATGCGAGTCTTGGTTATGGATACAATGCCGGCTGGACATACAACAGTGAAGAAGATTATATGAATACAACACAGAATGTGGGCTGGACAGGCTTTTACAATCCGGATATTGATAATCTTACAACCGGCAAATTTTCGTTCAAAATGAAAAATCTTAACTTTGACCCGTGCGGATTTACATGGGGTATGAAAACAGGTGGTACGGAAGAAGACCCTGTTTACTCTTTTTATGCGTTTGAAGAATGTGATTACTATTGGAGTGTTGCGTATATAAGCGAATGGCATCCGGCAAGATCGGCTTATTCTCATCAGGGTCCTCTTTATCACGGAACAATAGACGCACGTGACGGAAGCTACAATCATACAGGCAATGATGCGAATGCAGTCGGCTTTGCTGAGGGTAAGGTTCTTGCATACGGCAGTCGGGATACATCGTTGAAAGAAATATTCCACGAGGTTACGATTGATATTCAGGAGGATTCTGTATCGGTTTATATAAACGGTGAACTGCTCACAACCGTTGACGCAGAAGTACAGGCAGGCAGCTTTGGTCCGTTTGCAACAAGTAACCCACAGGCATATTTTTCAGACCTTAAAATGATTTCTACAAATGATGTAATGCTTAACCCTGTATTTGAATACAGAAATTCAGCTGATGAAGCTGTAAATGAAGCATATCAGGGTGACAAAATAACGGTAGCTGACCTTTCAACATTTGAGGGTTCTGAAATTACAGACCGTTATTGGACTGTTACAAAAGACGACGAGGAAATTTATACAGGCAGTGAGCCTTATACAAATTACACAGATGAAACAGGTACTTATGTAACAACACTCCGTCTGAAAAATGCTTACGGCATTATGTCAGATGTGTACTCAAATACACTTGTTGTAAGCAAGGTTCCGAATGTATTAACTCCTGCATTTACATATATGAACGGAGATAATGCGGTAACAGAGGCAACAACAAAAGATACCATAACAATCAAAGATGAATGTTCATTCAGCGGTTCACCGATTAAGGAGCATTTGTGGACTGTTACAAAAGACGGTGAAGAAGTTTATACAGGCAGTGAGCCTTATGCGGATTATACATCTGCCGTTGGTGAGTATGTAACATCACTTGTTCTGACGAATGAGGACGGTGAAACATCTGAACCGTATGTGCTTGCACTCAAAGTAACCGAGTATGTTGAGGAAAGCTCAGAGGAAAGCTTTGAAGAAAGCTCAGAATCAAGCATTGAAGAAAGTTCAGAATCAAGCGTTGAAGAAAGCGTTGAGGACAGCTCCGTTGTTTCAGAAAACTCTGCTGCATCAGGTACAGAGAGCAGTTCTGTTTCAAACAATATCGTAGCAAATACAGGTGACAGCAGTTCGGCAGCATTATTTTCTGTTTTAGCCGTTGTTTCAGCATTGACAGCCGCTTTGGTATCTGTTTTTGCGGTTCAGAAGAAAAAACAGAGAAGTAAATGATAATTTAAAAATATAAAAATATGTGGGGAATTTATTATGAAAAAAACAGCAAAGTTTGTCGCAGTATGTGCAATATTGTCTGCAATGGTTGTATCAATGGCGGCTTGCAGCGGCGAGATAAATATTTCAAATGCTCCCACTCAGAGTTCAGTCGGAAGTTCAGTTGAGAGTTCTGTTGAAAGCTCGGCTGAAAGCTCTGTTGAGAGTTCTGTTGAAAGCTCAGACGAGGTAAGCAAATTGGTATCGTCAAAATATCAGTTTGCTAATTTGCAGGAATATCTTGATAATGATATGGTGCAAAAACAATTGGAAAGCTTAAAAGAATCAGTCAAAGAGTCGGGTATGACTGTTGAAGTAAAGGTTGAAGATGAAAGTAAATTTGTATATGAATATACTTATTTAGAACAACAGGATGTTTCGGGAGCAGAAGAAATACTTTTGTCAGAGCTCGAAAACAACAGTTCAACTTTTAATTCCGGTGTGAAGCAGTTTAAATCAATAATAGATGACAGCAATATTTCCGTAGTTGTAAGATATTTTGATGCTGACGGTACGCTTATTTGCGAAAAAGAGTTTTTCGGTGACTGATATATAAAAGATTCGTTAAAAAAGGGAGTTCGTTCTGGGCTTCCTTTTTGTATTTTGATATAAAATATAAAGTCTTTTATTTCAGCTTTCAAAAAAATTGTATAAAATTGTATATCTTAAAATATATTGAAAAAATATGTTGATGTTTGAAAGAAGATAATTTATAATATAAATATGTGGATTAAGAAAAAATTTTCCTGGATAAAAAAATTTAAAAAAACAGAAACGGAGATTGACTATGAAAAATGTACTTTTTGTCGCATCAGAATGTTATCCGTTTATTAAAACAGGCGGACTTGCTGATGTTGTAGGTGCACTTCCCAAGATGTTCAACAAAAACGAATTTGATGTAAGAGTTGTTATCCCGAAGTATATGTGTATTCCGTGGGAGTACCGTCAGAAATTCCAGTATGTAACAAGCTTTTATATGGATCTCGGCAAATTGCCGCAGCATATCTATGTCGGAATTATGATGTATGAACACGAGGGCATAAAGTATTACTTCATCGACAACGAACACTATTTCGGCGGAGATAAGCCATACGGCAACATAAGACAGGATGTCGAAAAATTCTGTTTCTTTGACAAAGCAGTTCTTGCAATGCTGCCTGTAATCAACTTTAAGCCTGACATTATTCACTGTCACGACTGGCAGACAGGTCTTGTTCCTGTTTACCTCAGAACACTTTTCAGCAGCAACGGATTTTTCTGGGGTATAAAGACAATAATGACAATACACAACCTCAAATTCCAGGGAATATGGAATCTGGATATGTTCAGATATTACACAGGACTGCCGGATTATGTTTTCTCACCGTCTAATATGGAGTACAAGAGAGACGGCAATATGCTTAAAGGCGGCATAGTGTTTGCAGACTATGTTACAACGGTAAGCGATTCTTATGCCGGCGAAATTCAGATGCCGTATTATGGAGAGGGACTTGACGGTCTTATCCGCAAAAAGAATTATGCGCTCTGCGGTATTGTAAATGGTATTGACTACAATGTATATAATCCTGAACACGATATTCAGATTTACGAGCATTACACTCCAAATAATTTCAAAGAAAACAAGGTTAAAAACAAACGTGGACTTCAAAAAGAACTCGGACTGCCTGTTGATGACGGTAAATTTATGATAGGTATTATCTCACGTCTTACCGACCAGAAGGGTATCGACCTTGTAAACTGGGTTATGGAGAGAATCGTTGACCCGAATACGCAGTTTGTCGTTATCGGCACAGGCGACGAAAAATACGAAAATCTGTTCAGACACTATGAATGGAAGTACAAGGACAGAGTTTCGGCTAATATTTTCTATTCTGACAACAGAGCTCACAAGCTTTATGCTGCCGCTGACGCAATGCTTATGCCGTCGAGGTTTGAGCCGTGCGGTCTTACACAGCTTATTTCACTCAGATACGGTACTGTTCCGATTGTAAGAGAAACAGGCGGTCTGCGTGACACGGTACAGCCATATAACTGGTATGAGCAGTCAGGCACAGGTTTCAGCTTTAAAAACTACAATGCTGAGGAAATGCTTGCCGCAATCAACTACGCAAAGACAGTATATTTCACCGAGAGAGATAAGTGGAACGGTATTGTATGGCGTGGAATGAAGCAGGACTTCTCCTGGGGAAAATCAGCCGGAAGATATGCCGAGCTTTACTACCGTCTTACAAGATAAATTCCTGAAAAAATTATCTTTATTATCTTTGAATTTTGCAATAACCGTCTTGGAAAAGGCGGTTATTGTTTTGTCGGAAGATTGAAACGGCGTTAAGGAGAAATGTTATGATTACTAATTCGGGCATTTATGCAGTGGTAACAGAGGTATTTTCAATAGTTGACGAAAGCCGCAGGGAAGTTCTGGGTGACGCAGAAGGAAACAGAAAAATTACCGTAAGAATGTATTATCCCGTAAACAAAAGCGAGGTTTTAAACAAACCAAAAGCAAAAATATTCAGCGACAGAAAAGCAGCGGCTCTGTCAAAGGCGTATCATATAAAGGATTTTTCAAAATTTCCGAATGAGGCGGATTATTACGATAATGCCTTGCCTGTAAAAAACGAAAAATTCCCGCTGATTATTTACAATCACGGATATAACGCTTATGTTGAATGTAACACATTTTTGTGCTGTGAGCTTGCGTCAAACGGATATATTGTAGCCTCGGTCGGTCACGCATACGAGGCTATCGAAAACGACTATCAGGACGGAAGCTTTGATTATTATGACAAATCATTAAATAAAAAAGTCACAACTCCTTATATACCTGCTGTCTTTGCACAAATGAAAATACTCAATAAGAAACTTGACAGCCGACAGGCTTACAGTGCCTTTGACGCTTTTCAGAGGAAATACTGTTCTTTTCTTATGAAACGCTCTGAGGAATGGGGTAAGGATACAGCGGCGGCTCTCGTCGAAATTAAAAAGAGATACGGCGAAATAACGGATTTTTCAAACGGTATTGCCGCAACAGGACATTCTTTCGGAGGTTCAACGGCATATTGGCTGTGTCAGTATTATGATGAATTTTCGTGCGGAATAAATATTGACGGTGCATTATTCGGCGAATATTCGGGAATGACAATGAAAAAACCGTTTTATCAGATTGGCTGTAAAGAAAATCTTAATGTTGAAACAAAACCTTTTTTAGACACAACTGCACCTGTGTACTACACTCAGTTTGAAGCTATGAAGCACATAGGCTTTACGGACGCAAAGTTTTTTGTTCCGCTGAAAATGCTTGTCGGCAAGCTTGAACCTATGGAAATGTACAGAAAACTGGTTAAGTGTCATCTGGATTTTTTTGATAAATATATGAAAAACAAGGATATAGCCTTGGAGGACAAGGTTGATGTATAAAGTATTTGCGGAAAGGAAGATTTAATTTGTCTTTTAAAAACAGAGGATATGTTCAGGCGGAAATTTCAAAAAAAGCTGAAACAACGGTTTTGCAGGGACATCCGTGGATTTATGACGCAGAAGTGAAAAATCTCGGCGGTAATGTAACTGACGGCGACCTTGTCGATGTTGTTTCTCAGAAAGGAAAATATGTCGGAACAGGCTTTTACAACAGCAATTCAAAAATCAGAATAAGACTTATTTCAACAAACGCCAACGATAAGTTTGACAGTGCTTTTTTTGAACGCAGAATAAGATATGCGTGGGATTACCGCAAAACCGTTATGGGTGATGACCTTAACTGCTGTCGTGTTATTTTCGGAGAGTCGGACACTTTTCCGGGACTGACAGTCGATAAATTCAACGATATTCTTGTGGTGCAGACGCTGTCCCTCGGTATCGAAAAGCGAAAGGATATTATTTTTCCGTTGCTTTATAAGGTACTTAACGAGGACGGTCAGAACATAAGGGCAATATACGAGAGAAACGATGCTGCAATAAGAAAACTTGAAGGTATGACCGAGGGAAAGGGCTTTTATCAGCTTGACGGAGTCGAACTGCCGCAGACAACATCAACAATTATTACCGAAAACGGCATAAAATATAATGTTGACTATGAAAACGGTCAGAAAACGGGATTTTTCCTTGACCAGAAATACAACCGTCTTGCCGTTTCAAAGCTTGCAAAGGGCAGACGTGTGCTTGACTGCTTTACTCATACAGGTTCATTTGCACTTAATGCGGTAAAGGGCGGTGCAGAACACGTTTGTGCAGTTGACATTTCGGAGGATGCTGTTGAAATGGCGAGAAAAAATGCCGAACTCAATGGCTTTGAGGACAAAATGAGCTTTAAATGTGCAAATGTATTTGATTTACTGCCGACAATGCCGCCGACTGAAAAGTATGATTTTATTATTCTTGACCCGCCGGCTTTCACAAAGTCACGCTCAACCGTTGCAAGTGCAATGAGAGGCTACAAGGAGATAAATCTCCGTGCGATGAAGTTATTGCCAAGAGGCGGCTATCTTGCAACCTGTTCGTGTTCGCATTTTATGCAGGAGGAGCTTTTCAAAACAATGCTCAGAAGTGCCGCACTTGACGCACACGTTTCACTTCGTCAGATTGAGGCACGACAGCAAGCCCCCGACCACCCGATTTTATGGAATGTTCCCGAAACGAATTATCTCAAATTCTATCTTTTCCAGATTGTATGATAACAGTTTTATAATTGCTTTCAGAGTTTCTTACTGTTATTTATGCTGTCTGAGAAAGAATGGTGATAAAATGAGTAAAAAAAATGCAGAAAACAGATACGAAACAGTTTATGATGGCATAAAATACGGTCAAATAACCGATTTGATGAGCGGAAAAGGCAGGTACGAATTTCAAAACCACGATTACGGAAATTTTGATCCTTTTGAAGTTTTGGACTGGCTTTATTATTTTGATAAAAATCATAGGTTGTTGAATGTAGATATTAAAAAGAGATTCAAAGATGCATTAAATGATTTTTTAAAAGATGAAAGCAGCGTATTCAAGACCGGCGATCTGTACATGGCAGCGTTATATTTTGTTTGTCAATGTATAAACGAGGATTATTATAAAAAATCATCGTTTGAATTAAATATAATGGAGAGAGATCATTATTTACTGTTTTTAAGATTCAGAATATATGAAAATGAGAATAAACTTAAAACAGAAACGACACCGACGGGCAAAAACAAGTGGAAAGAAATCTATAGGTGCAATACACTTTTTATTAAAGAAACGAAGTGTAAGGTTGGATTTCTTACAAGTAAACAATTTCAGGTAGATAAAATTACTCCACGTCAAGAATTAGTGTATTATGCCATAACGCATAATGAATTGATTGATTTAATGGGAGGAAAAGGTGTATATTATTATGAAACTTCGCCGTGGTATATAGGATCTTATGACACATCAGAGGTTTTAACACATTTGCACTTCTGGAACAGATATGACAGTAAACTTAATGTCAGAACGAAATTTATTGACGCTTTACGGAAACTTGTGAAGGGAAATGCTGATGATGTTATTTTGGCGAAACTATATTTTGAGTGTCAGTGTAACAAAGAGGTTGATGATGAGAAAGCGTCATTTCTTATTGGTGAGGATTTCAGAAATGATTTTACAAATTTGTTAAAACAACAAGATGGCAGATAATTACGCATTGACTTTAAAAGTGTAAGGCTATGTTTGTGTTAATTTTAACACTATATTTATAATCGATTTTTTACTGCGGTCATTATAATGATAAAAAATGCAAAATTACTCTGAAAATCCATTGAAGAAAATATAAATATATGTTATTATATATCTGTTTGAGAAATTTTTTAAAACAGAGGGGATAATAAAATGGATTACACGTTTTTGTTGGTGCTGGCTATTATTCTGGCATCAACCAAGCTTCTGGGACTTATATCTCAGAAAATCAATATGCCGCAGGTTGTCGGAGCATTGCTTGCCGGAGTAATTATCGGTCCGTCAGTGCTGAATATTGTTCAGGAAAATTCGTTTATTGATCAGGTTGCGGAAATAGGCGTTATTATGCTTATGTTCCTTGCCGGAATATGTACGGATTTTTCGGAGCTGAAAAAAACAGGTCTTGCGTCATTTGTAATAGCACTTGTCGGTGTTATCGTTCCTATGGTGGGTGGTGCCGTTACATACGGAGCATTTTTCGGATTCGATTTTTCGGATTCCGCACATCTTAGCCGCACGATATTTGTCGGCGTTGTTCTTATGGCAACATCAGTCAGCATTACGGTTGAAACACTGCGTGAACTCGGAAAGCTCAAAGGTCGTATGGGAACGGCAATTCTCGGTGCGGCAATTATTGATGATATTATCGGAATTATCGTTCTTACGCTTATTACAAGTATGAGCGGCGGAAAAGGTAGTGAAACTACAAGTCCGTTGGAATCAATTATCAAAATTGCATTGTTCTTTGTGTTTGTCGTTGTTTGTGCATTGATTGTAAAGCTGATTTCAAAAATTCCTGAAAAGTATTATAATAAAAAGCATCGTGTGGCAATTTTCGGACTTGCCGTTGCATTGATTATGTCATATTGTGCCGAACATTTCTTTGGAGTTGCGGATATTACAGGTGCATATTTTGCAGGTCTTATATTCTGTAACTTTTCACCGAGAGATTATATCGACTCAAAGGTCAACACAACATCATATATGTTCTTTGCACCGGTATTCTTTGCGAGTATCGGCATAAAGACCGTAATAAGCGGTATGGACAGCACAATACTCTGGTTCTCGCTTGTACTGCTTGTTGTGGCAATTCTGTCGAAAATCATCGGCTGTGGTCTTGGTGCAAAAATGTGCAAATTTACAAATAAGGAATCGCTTGCAATCGGTATCGGAATGGTATCAAGAGGTGAGGTTGCACTTATCGTTGCACAGAAGGGTGCACAGGCAGGAATAATTGATGAAAAACTTTTTCCGGCAATAGTTCTTGTTGTTATCGTAACAACAATTATTACTCCTATACTTCTTAAACTTATTCTTGCGGATAAGAAAAACAAGAACAAACAACAGTCCGAAGATAATGTTGCAGTCTTTGACGCACAGAATGAAACCGAGAAAGAATATCAGGGCTGAAATAAATTAGCGTAGAAGTCGGAATTTTTACGAAATTCATAAATTGTTCTTGCAATTTGTTTTGGAGTATGTTATAATCCATTTGTTATATAGGTGTATATGAAAGAGGTGAACTCATAATGAAGGAGAATATTCATCCGAATTACCAGCAGACAACAATCACATGTGCTTGCGGCAATGTAATTGAAACAGGTTCAACAAAGAAAGATATCCGTGTTGAAATTTGCTCAAAATGTCACCCGTTCTTTACAGGCAGACAGAAACTCGTTGATACAGGCGGACGTGTTGATAAGTTCAACAAGCGTTACGGTATCAGCAAATAATAAGCAAACAATCAGCTTGGTTAAGGCGGTACATTTTTGTGTGCCGCCATTTTTCTTTTGAAAGGAATTTCAATATGTCATCATATAAAACCATAGAAAAAGAAAACAGCGATTTTTTTATCGAACAGCGTTCAAAGTTTATCGGCTACGCAAAGCCTGTGACAACCGAACAGGAGGCACTGGATTTTATAAACGAAAAGCGTCAGCAGCACTGGGACGCAACTCACAATGTCTATGCCTATGTACTGCGTGACGGAAACATTCAGCGATATTCCGACGACGGCGAACCGCACGGAACTGCGGGAGTGCCGACACTTGATGTTATAGTTAAATCGGGTGTTACCGATGTCGTTGTTGTCGTAACGAGATATTTCGGCGGTATTCTTCTTGGTGCAGGAGGCTTGGTTCGTGCATATACAAAGGGTGCAAAAATTGCGTTGACAGCCGGAAACATAATAACAATGCAAAAATGTCTTGTTGCAAGAATGAAATGCGACTATAATCAATACGGCAAAATTTCGGGACTTATACCGTCACTTGACGGAACGATTGATAATACGGAATTTACTGACAGTGTTGACATTGAATATCATATTGCACCTGAAAATTTTGATAAGCTGCAAAAACAGCTTGCGGACATAACCTGCGGCAGTGTTGTTTCAGAGGTTTTTGACGAAAAATATTTCAAGATGTAATGACAAGGGCGGTTTGTACCGCTCTTTTTTGTTTGAGTGGTGTGAATAAATATAGACTAAAATAGACATTTATTATTTTGTAAAGGTTATATAAGTTATTGTTGCTGTGTTATTATAATATTTACAAAGTTCATTTTTTTATAAAAATTATGCAACCATATTAAATAAATTGCGACTTTAAGTATAGAAGATGTTAAGAAAGAAGGTAATGCTTTTGGAAGATACTCAAATAATAACATTATATTTTGACAGAAATGAAAAAGCACTTAAAGAAACAGCAGATAAATACGGAAAGTATTGCTATAAGATAGCTTATAATGTTCTGAATGATGAAGGTGATTCCAAAGAAAGCGTGAATGATACATATCTTAATGCGTGGAACAGTATTCCGCCTCATCGACCGTCTGTTTTATCAGCATTTCTCGGAAAAATAACCAGACGAATTGCTATCAGCCGATTAAGAAAGAAGAACTCAGAAAAGCGTGGAGGAGGTCAATTTGTTTCTGCATTGGAAGAACTGTCGGAATGTATCCCAAATGAAAGCAATGTAGAAAATGATGTCGAAAAGAAACTTATTATTGAAAGTGTAAATTCATTTGTGAGGGGTTTACCTCAAAAAGAGCAAAAGGTTTTTTTGTGCCGATACTGGTATATGGATTCTGTTGCATCTATCGCAGAACAATTCGGTTTTTCAGAGAGTAAGGTGAAATCTATGCTTATGAGAACCCGAACAAAACTTAAAAATAAACTAATTGAGGAGGAATTGGTATGAAAGCGATTGACCTTTTAAATGTGATTGGTGAAGTTGATGATGAGCTTATTGCCAACGCAAAGAAAAATCAGAAGTCCTGCAAAAAACGAATTATCTCAATCGGAAGCATTGCCGCTTGTGCTGTGTTTGCCTGTGCAGGAATTTTTGCACTGGGTAATTTTTGGAATAACGGGATAACGCAACAGTTTAATGGGGGCAATTATACTGGTGGAGTAGCAGTGAACAGTGGTGTTTCAAATGCCATAGATAATTCAGATGTTGGTATGATAAGAGATTTATCTGTGGATTTGGAAAAGAGTTATAGTGTTCCTGATTCTGACAGCAATGTATTGGAAGTTGTTTCAACAGCCAATGAATTTTATTCAGATGACTTAAAGGAATTAATATCAGTATCAGACGATGTGATTCGGGTAAAAGTTCAAAATGTGACTTTTACAAGCTATGAAGGAGTCGCCTGGACAAAAGCTGATGTCTTGATAACAGATTCGTTTAAAGGTGATTTAAAAATCGGAGATGTAATATCAGTTTTTACTTTGGGTGGATACATTCCGCTTAGTGACCATATTGAAGGACACAACGACGCATTTCGTTTTAACGATTTAAGTGCAGAGGAAATTAAAAAAACTTTCCTTAAAGAAACAATTGATGGTGAAAAAATGATTGAAAAGTCTGAGGATTTAATATTGTGTGTAGTTAAAACTCCTGAGGATAGTCCGTTGCCGAACGGTGCTTATGAGAGAATTTCTTATTCAGGACAGTTATATGCAAAGAATAATGAAAAATTTGTTCAGATAATTACCGATAGTTCCGGCGAAACAGAGAAAATTTATTCCTGTGACGACATCAGAAAAATGATAGAGGAAGATTGAACTCTTTGTACTTTTATAAAAACCATAGACAAAGAAAAATTTAGAATAAGAAATATTTTGGAGGTTAAAATCATGAAAAAATTAACTGTAACCATTTTTGCCGCATTGTTTGTTATAGGAGTTTTTTCGGGGTGCAATCAACATAAAGATAATAATTTCACACCTGAGTCGAGCAGTATTTCTGATGATGATCATAAAACTTCAAATAACGATAAAACACAAGATAGTGTATCAAGTAATGTACAATCTGAAAATGAAGATTTTGATGTTGTTGAGGAATTTGAAAATTTCACGGCAGAGATTGTGGACAAAACCAGCAAACAGCTTGGAAAAATACATCGTAATAGTGTGGCCACAATCACAGACTATGGTATTTTCTACACAGCCTATCCTGAAAATGCAAATGACGGCAAAACAATAGAATATCATATTTATGATCCGAAAAGTAATAAAGATAAATTACTCGGTACACTTGACAATCAGAGCTATGAAGCAGCTTATGCACGAACCGAACTTGATAATAAAATTTATACTCTTGTAATGACAGGTGAACTGCTTGATAACGAAAAAGATCCTCTTTGGCTGTTGGAATTTGATATGAGTAGTTGTACTATGGCAAAGCATAAATTGACTGAGAATGGTTTTCCTTATACGACAATGACAGTGGCAAACGGCAAACTGCTGATAATAGACCACGACCAGCAGGATATACAGTATGACAGGATTCTTGAATTTGATCCAATTACAAACAGCATAAAGTCGGTACTTAGTTTTGATTTATCTAATGATTTGCGTGGCGATACGCTCAGACAGGTATATTGTGACGAAAACAATATTTATTTGCTACGTTTGAATTTTGTATCGGATAGTGATATAAAAATGTTTCTTGATACCTATGATATGCAGTACAATAAGCAGAGTGAAATGGATATTTCCTCTATGCTTGCCGAAACTGTTTCAAACAATCTTGCACCAGAAGACTTTTTCAATGAGATGAAACAAATGGCAAATTGTTTTGCGATTTTAGATGGCAGATATATTTACTATGAAAATTTTAGTGCTTCTCGTTTTTTGGGTGACCTGAAATCAGGAAAGCTTTTGATTGAAACAGATTCATTGTTCACTGCCTCGTCAGGCAGTGGCAAGCCGTTATTCTTTTATCAGTATGGCGGAAATGAAATTTTTGAACTGAAAGACGGTAAGTTTGAAAAATCTGTGTTTAATGCTAATGACAACCGTTATTATATTACTTTTGCTTCAAGTAGTTCTGATGGCAGCAGACTGATTCAAACGGATTACATTAATCCCGACGACAGAAATGATACGCTTCCAAGCCTGCTATATTATATATCTGTTGGTTAAAGACTAGTATTATTTGAAAAAAATAAATATTTCTGCCGTAATGAAAACTCAGCTTTAAGGGTAATTATTGCCCTTGGAGCTGAGTTTAAAATTTATTAAAAAATTCTTTAATATATATTGACAAAAAGCGTTCAATGCGGTATAACTGTACTATAACCAATAGTACAGTTAGTATTTTAAAGAAGAAGGTGAATTGTATGTATGAAAACTTAATCTCCATAGACAAAATGAGCCACAAGCCAATCTATGAACAGATTATCGAACAGTTTGAAAACCTTATCGTTACGGACATACTCAAATCGGGTGAAATGATTCCCTCTGTACGCAGTCTTTCAAAGGAAATCGGGACTAACCCCAACACAATCCAGAAGGCTTATAACGAACTGGAACGCTCAAATATCACATACTCCGTGCCGGGTGTCGGAAGATATATTTCTGACAACGCAAAGGATATAATTCAGAAGAGTATGATGAAGTCGGACAGCGAACTTAAAAATGCGGTGGAAAAGCTGAAACTTTCGGGTATGACGGTCGGGGAGATTATTGCTAAGGTGAAATTGTATTATGGAGGCGAAAACAATGATTAAAGTAAGCAATGTTACAAAGACATTCGGAGATTTCACAGCCCTCAAAGATATGAGCTGCGAAATTCCCGAGGGTTGTATATACGGACTTGTCGGCAGTAACGGTGCAGGAAAAAGCACATTTTTAAGACTTATTACGGGAATTTACAAAGCCGACAGCGGCGAGATTGAGATTGACGGCAAGCCTGTGTGGGAAAACGAGGCGGCAAAGCGTGATTTTGTACTCGTTCCCGATGAGCTGTATTTTATTCAGCTTGCAACAATGGAAAAAATGTCGAGGTTTTACAGTGCGTTTTATCCGAATTTTAATTTTGAAAGATTTAACACGCTTACACAGAAATTCGGTCTTGATCCGAAAAAGAGAATTTCGGGATTCAGTAAGGGTATGAAACGACAGGCGGCAATAATTTGTGCTTTATCTTGTCAGACAAAGTATCTTTTCTTTGACGAAACCTTTGACGGTCTTGACCCCGTTATGAGAAATCTTGTTAAGAACATCATCTTTGACGATATATGTGAGAGAAAAGCAACGGCTGTTATCACAAGCCACAGTCTGAGAGAGCTTGAAGACACCTGCGACCAGCTGACCCTGTTACATAAGGGCGGAATAATTTTTGAAAGTGATGTTCAGAACCTCAAAACCTCACTTTTCAAAGTACAGGTTGCGTTTAAGGGTGATTACGACAAAAAACTCTTTACAGACAGCGGAATTGAAGTGCTTGATTTCAAGAAAACAGGTATGGTATCTAATGTTATCGTGCGTGGCGACAGAGAAGAAGTACGCAATAAACTGACAGAGAAAAAACCTGTACTGTTCGATATATTGCCGCTGTCACTTGAAGAAGTGTTTATTTTTGAAACAGGTGCTCTGGGTTATCAATTTTCTGATGTTCTTGACAGCA
>JBJEOP010000103.1:0-8245 GCA_051880775.1 Acutalibacteraceae bacterium | reverse complement strand
CAAACCGCTTTACACCTGATGTTCCGATGGTTATTCCTGAAATTAACGACAACCATCTTGAAATAATCGACGCTCAGAGAAAACGCCTCGGCACAAAGAAAGGCTTTGTTGCGGTTAAGTCTAACTGCTCACTTCAAAGCTATGTTCCGGCTATTCACCCGCTTATGCCCTACGGTGTAAAGAAAGTTCTTGCCTGCACATATCAGGCAATTTCGGGTGCAGGCAAAACCTTTGAAAGATGGCCTGAAATGGTTGACAACGTTATCCCGTACATCGGCGGCGAAGAGGAAAAATCCGAGCAGGAGCCGCTCAAAATCTGGGGTACAATCGAAAACGGCGAAATCGTAAAGGCTCAGTCACCGTCAATTACGGCTCAGTGTATTCGTGTTCCTGTTTCTGACGGACACACAGCCGCTGTATTCGTTGAGCTTGAACAAAAGCCGTCTATGGAAGAAATCATCAAGGTTTGGGAAAGCTACAAGGGCAAGCCGCAGGAGCTTAATCTTCCGAGTGCTCCAAAGCAGTTCCTCCACTACTTCACCGAAAACGACAGACCGCAGATTAAGTCAGAGCGTAATCTCGAAAACGGTATGGCTGTTTCAATCGGCAGACTCAGAGAAGATACTCAGTACACAATCAAGTTTGTTTGTATGTCACACAATACACTCAGAGGTGCCGCAGGCGGTGCAGTTCTTCTTGCTGAACTTCTTTGTGCAGAGGGATATATGGACTGATAAACAGAATATTTTATCGTATAGCAGGCAGAAATCAATCTGTCTGCTATATAACAATTACATAATTTTTTGACAGGAGGCAATTATGAGTAATCATATTTTTACAGGCTCAGGTGTTGCTATTGTTACACCTATGAATGACGACGGCAGTGTAAACTATGACGAATACGGCAGACTTATTGATTTTCAGATTGAAAACGGCACTGACGCAATAATCACCTGCGGCACAACGGGCGAATCTGCTACACTCAGCCGTGACGAACACTGCAAGGTTATCGAATATACAGTCAACAGAGTTGCAAAGAGGGTTCCTGTTATTGCAGGTGCAGGAAGCAACGACACACACTTTGCCGCTGAGCTTTCAAAAGAGGCTGAAACACTCGGTGCTGACGCACTTCTTTCGGTTACACCTTATTACAACAAGACTTCACAAAACGGTCTTATCGCTCACTACAACTATATTGCGGACAGAGTGAACATTCCGATTATTCTCTACAATGTACCGTCAAGAACAGGCTGCAACATCAAGCCCGAAACCTACGCCGAGCTTTGCAAGCACCCTAACATCAAGGCTACAAAAGAGGCTAACGGCGATACTTCCGCTCTTGTCAGGACTATGGCACTCTGCGGCGATAACCTTGACATTTACAGCGGCGAGGACAGTCAGGCTTATACAATTACGGCTATGGGCGGCTGCGGAGTTATTTCGGTATTTGCAAATATCTGTCCGACAGAATGTCATCAGCTTATCCAGAAGGCTCTTGACGGCGACTATAAGGGCAGCTTTGAAATGCAAAAGAAATATATTGAGCTTATGGACGCTCTTTTCTCAGATGTCAACCCTATTCCTGTTAAAGCCGCTATGAATCTTATGGGATTTAATTGTGGTTCGTGCAGACTTCCGCTTGCTCCAATGACAGAAAGCGGTCTTGCTAACCTCAAAAAAGTCCTCAACAAATATAAGTTAGGAGTGAGGAGTGAGGAGTGAGGAGTTGTTGTGACTGACCACTAATCACTGACTGCTAACAACTGTATGGGAGATTTAAAATGACGAATATAATAATTTCAGGTTGTTCGGGAAAAATGGGCGTGTGTATTGCAAATTCAGCCGCAAGAAGAACCGACTGCAAAATTGTCGGCGGTGTTGATGTTGTTGCACCTGATAATTCCGATTTTGCATATGCACCGTCTTTTGACGAGCTCAGCGTTGACGCTGATGTAATAATCGACTTTTCAAACCCTGTTGTGCTTGATTCACTTCTTGGCTATGCATTAAAGAAAAAAATTCCTGCTGTTATCTGTACAACAGGCTTCAACGAGGAACAAAAAAATAAAATCAAAGAAGCCTCAAAGGAAATTCCGATTTTCTATTCGGGCAATATGTCACTCGGAATAAATCTTATCATTGAGCTTGCGAAAAAAGCCGCCGCAGTGTTCGGCGATGATTTCGATATTGAAATTGTTGAACAGCACCACAACCAGAAGCTCGACGCACCAAGCGGAACGGCACTTATGATTGCGGACGCAATTTCAACCGTAAAGACTGACGCTGAGTATGTATATGACCGTCACGCTTACAGAAGAAAGCGTGATAAAAAAGAAATAGGTATTCATTCGGTTCGTGGCGGAAATATCGTAGGTGAGCACGAGGTAATTTTTGCAGGAAACGATGAAATTCTTACCATAAGCCACAGTGCAAGGTCAAAGACAGTATTCGCCGTAGGTTCGCTTAATGCCGCAGTATTCCTCAAAGGCAAAGCACCGGGTATGTATGATATGTCTGACCTGCTTGCATCAAAATAAAATTTCAGAAAGGTGCTGATTTTGTGAAACCGACAATTACAGTATGCGATGATATTACTCTGATAACGCTGCAAAACATTCCTGCCGACATTAACTTTGTAACGGAGGTTTTTGAGAAAATTGCCGCAATGGATATAGATGTCGATATGATTTCGCTCTCCCCTGTTCAGAGTTCGCTTACAAGCCTGTCATTTACAGTCAAGGACGAGGAGCTTGTAAAAATACTCGGCTACACCTCAACCCTCAACAACGGCACAATCAAGCCTATTGTCAGCAGCGGAAACTGCAAAATTTCAATAAATGACGCAGGAATGGAAAACTGTCCCGGTGTTGCCGCCAAGATTTTCCGCCGTGCCGCCGATGTCAACACCGACATTCGACTTATAACAACAAGCGAGGCTCAGATTTCACTCCTCGTTACAAAATCGGACTTTGACTCAACATTCTCAGCCGTTCAGGACGCACTGGACTAAGCTTAGTTAGGAGTTAGGAGTTAGGAGTTAGGAGTTATTATTCGGACGGTTAGTTTGTTCGTTTAGTTTAGTTTGTTGTGACATATAGTTTTTTTGAGAAATTAAATAAAATTTATGCCCGTGACGATTATTTCATCACGGGCAATTTTTTATGAATAATTATTTATGGTGCGGCAAAAGACTGACGGCTACAATAAAATATGAACGCAATTTGCGAGCGGAGGCACTCCGCCCTCACTCCTCACTGTTTTTAAGTCTTTCGATTATCTTATAGAGGAATTTCGGAAGTGGAATACCCATTTTACTGATGTTTTCAAGGATACTTATGATTTCGTTTATGATAAGCCATACGGTCACAAGCATAGCAACGGCACAGGTGTTTTCCGAAACAACATTTACGCTTGAAATAACCCAGTCAACGCCCATTGAAGCGGCTACCGCCATAAGATAACACAGCTTTTTGACAATGCCCCTTATTCCCTTGCCCGAACACAGCTCGTGGTTGATAAAGGCATAAGCCATTCCGCTTATGTAGTCGCATATCATAAGAAGTATAAGCACGACAAGCGGTATTGCAATTATCCTTAAATATACCAGAAACGCCGCTGTCGCCGTGACAAATACTGCTTTTAATGCTGTAAATTTTTCCTGCATACTATTCACCCCCTGTTCAAATTGAAAATTTTATGGAACGAAAAGGACTGCCCCATTACAACAACTCCTAACTCCTAACTCCTAACTACTAACTAAATTCACCCCCTGTTTAAATTGAAAGTTGAAAATTGAAAATCATTTACGGTGCGGAAAAAGACTACCCCACAGTAATAACTTCAAACGCAATTACGAATTACGCATTGATTTATTCCTCATTTCAAAAAAAGGGTAAATAAGGCAAAAATTACACCTCAAAAGGTATAAATTCATAAAAAGTTTATTTTTTCGCATAAAAAAGCCCGTGACAATTAAGTCACGAGCAATTTTTTTTAATGAATAATGAATAATTAACGGTGCGGCAAAGGACTGCCCGTTACTAATAACTTTGAACGCAATTTGACAGTGGCGGCACGCCACCGCAAATTGACAGTGGAGGCACGCCACCGCAAATTGACAGCGGAGGCACGCCACCACAACTCCTAACTCCTCACTCCTCACTCCTAACTATTTTTGGGAGTTTGTCAAAGGCTTTTTGGAGTTCCTCGTCTGTCGGAATATAGTCCTGCATTGTCTTTTCGTGGTATGCACTGTATGCCGCCATATCAAAGTAGCCTGTTCCGGTAAGTCCGAAGAGAATTGTTTTTTCTTCGCCTGTTTCCTTGCACTTCAAAGCCTCGTCAATAGCACATCTTATTGCGTGTGATGACTCAGGTGCAGGGAGAATTGTTTCAACTCTTGCAAAGAGTGTTGCCGCCTCAAATACCTTTGTCTGCTCGTAAGAAACAGCCTCCATATAGCCGTCGTGATAGAGCTTTGAAAGTACTGGCGACATACCGTGGTATCTCAGACCGCCTGCGTGGTTCGCTGACGGAATAAAGCCACAGCCGAGTGTGTACATCTTTGCCATAGGTGTTACTCTGCCTGTATCGCAGAAATCATAAGCATACTTGCCCCTTGTAAGTGACGGACAGGACGCAGGTTCAACGGCAATAAAGCGTGTATCCTTTTTGCCGAGAATTTTGTCACGCATAAACGGTGCAATAAGTCCTCCGAGGTTTGAGCCGCCGCCTGCACAGCCGATAACTATGTCAGGATATTCGCCGAGAATTTCCATTGCTTTTTTTGATTCAAGACCGATAATTGACTGGTGCAGAAGTACCTGATTAAGCACTGAACCCAGAACATAACGACAGCCCTCTGTTGTTGTTGCCTTTTCGACAGCCTCAGAAATTGCACAGCCAAGACTGCCTGTTGTATCGGGATTTTCAGCAAGAATTTTTCTGCCGACGTTTGTTGTGTCAGACGGACTTGCAACAACATTTGCGTCAAAGGTCTGCATAACGGCTTTGCGGTAGGGCTTTTGGTTGTATGAGCATTTAACCATAAAAACAGTAAGCGGAATTTTGAAGTATGCACAAGCCTCAGAAAGTGCCGTTCCCCACTGACCTGCACCCGTTTCGGTAGTAAGACCTTTGAGTCCCTGTTCCTTTGCGTAGTATGCCTGAGCTATTGCCGAATTAAGCTTGTGACTGCCTGATGTGTTGTTGCCCTCGAACTTGTAGTAAATTTTCGCAGGAGTGCCAAGCTCTTTTTCGAGATTATATGCACGAATGAGCGGCGACGGACGGTAAATTCTGTACATTTCGAGGATTTCCTGCGGAATGTCGATGAATTGTGTCGTACTGTCCATTTCCTGATGAGCAAGCTCTTTACAGAAAATAGGATAAAGATCCTCCTCCTTAATCGGCTCAAAGGTTGCCGGATTAAGCATAGGGTCGGGCTGTTCTTTCATATCTGCACGAAGATTATACCATTGTTTAGGCATTTGCTCCTCTGTAAGATAAAATCTGTATGGAATTTTTGACATTTTCATTATCTCCTTCGTTTTGAAAATCTGACAAAAAACAAAATTACAGTCTAATTATATTGTACTTTATACATATTGTCAACAATTTTTTCAAGTCAGTCAAAACTAATCGGGTTTAATTCTGTTTATTATGCAAATAATATCATCAGATTTATTAAGGAGCATTGACACGATGAATATAAAGGACTTAAAAGCCGCCTTAAAGGCTGACGAAAGCTACGATATAGTGTATCGCACACTGAAAATATGCGACACGGATTTATGCTTATTTTTCGTTGACGGATTTATCAAGGACAGCGTTGCAGAAAAAATCATTGAGTTTTTCTATTCAATCAAGGACAAGGCTCTGCTTAAAGACGCATACACCTTTTCAAAAAACTGTGTGCCTTATACTGAGGTTGATTTGCTTGAAAACACTCAGCAAATCTGCACCGCAATACTTTCGGGACAGATGGCGGTTATCTGTGACGGCTTTGACAGAGCGGTTCTGATTGATGTACGAACCTACCCTCAGCGTGACACTGCTACTCCCGAAAAGGACAAGGTTCTGCGTGGGTCAAATGACGGCTTTGTTGAAACTCTCGTGCTTAATACCGCACTTATCCGCCGCCGCATAAGAGATACAAGCCTGCGTATGAAAAGCTTTACCGTCGGCAAGGAGTCAAAAACAGATGTCGTTCTGTGCTATATGGACAACAAAGCCGACAAAAAGCTTCTTGCAACGCTCACCCGAAAAATCGAAAACATCAATGTAAAATCCCTTACAATGAATATTCAGAGCATTGCAGAGGCGATTTATCACCACAAGTGGTACAATCCGTTCCCGAAAATAAAATACACCGAGCGACCCGACACCGCCGCCTCAGCCGTTCTTGACGGAAACATCGTTATCATCGTCGATAATGCCCCGTCGGTTCTGATAATTCCCACTTCAATATTCGACATTATGGAGGAGGCTGACGACTATTATTTTCCGCCGATTACGGGAACATATATCCGACTGTCACGGTGGCTTGTCACTGCACTTTCAATGATTATCACACCGCTGTGGCTGCTTGCTCTGCAAAATCCCGAATACGTCCCCGAGGTTTTCCGCTTTATACTGCTTGAAGAAACCTGTAATATTCCTGTTTTCTGGCAGCTTATAATACTCGAAATCGCAATAGACGGCTTGCGTCTTGCGGCAATAAACACCCCGAATATGCTCTCAACACCGCTTAGTATTATCGGCGGTATCGTGCTGAGTGATTTTTCGGTTCAATCGGGCTGGTTTGACGCTGAGGCAATACTCTATATGGCGATAGTCGCAATCACAAACTACTCTCAGCCAAGCTATGAGCTCGGCTATGCGATAAAATTTATGCGGATAATCATACTTGTTTTAACCGCAATTTTCAATCTGTGGGGATTTATCGGCGGACTCATCATCACGTTCATACTTGTTGCAACCAACCGCACCATCTCCGGCAAAAGCTATCTTTATCCCCTCATTCCCTTTAACCTCAAAAGGTTCCTCAAAACAATAGTGAGAATCAGGAATAAGGAATTATGAATTATTTTACGCCTTGTGTTTTGATATAATGGCATAAGATGAATGATGACGGTAAAATGTATTACAATGATTTTATGTTTCAAAAAAAGATAGAGGAATTAAAGCTGACAGAATATTTGTAGCACTTCTATTTAAAGTTTGTAGCGGGTTTGTTAATGATTTGTAGCACTTTTTTTAAGTATTTGTAGCACTTCTTTAAGAATATGTAGCACTTCTTTTAGCGGCCAAAATGCTCAAACCCCGCATAAATACTGGTTTTTTTAAAGAATACACTTAAATATGTAGCACTTCTTTATAATTTCTTATACAAGAAAAAAATAATAATAATTTTATTATATAAAGAAATACTCAAAAAACGCAAGAAGTGCTACAAAATCGCTGAAAGCCGCATAAACACTGACTTTTTCGTGTAGCACTTCTGAAAAAGAAGTGCTACATAGTGCTACAAAATCGCTGAAAGCCGCATAAACACTGACTTTTTCGTGTAGCACTTCTGAAAAAGAAGTGCTACAAAAGCCTTAGAAGTGCTACATAAATAATTGCATACATAATTCATAACTCGACTGTTTGATGAATCAGCGTAGCATATTCGCTGAATTGAGCATAAAAAAGCACCCTGTTTATACAAGGTGCTTTAAGATTAGAATTTATTGATTTTGCGGAAAAGTTGCGGTTTGCACAACAACTCCTAACTCCTAACTCCTAACTCCTAACTTTTTTAAACTGTTTGCGGATTTTGGGGTATTTGAGGAGGAATTTAAGGCTTTTTGAGAGGAGCAAAAGGGGATATTTCAGTATAGCGGAGCGTTTCTGAACGGTGACATAGCCTTTGTGATTTTTCGTGTCGTAGTGCAGTACACGCTTGTGTTTGTAGAAATTTTTGAATTTGCATTGTGCAAGGTCGCATACGGCAAAACCGTCCTTGTCGTTTTTGTAGAGGAATGACGGCAGAATATAGCCGTTAAGACTTAAAAGTTGTGTTTTGAGGTTATCGGTTTCAAGGAGTGATTGTGCGTATTTTTCGCTGTCAAAATAAACGCCGTACTGTTCACGGAGTTCATCATCTGTGAGCATTTTCGGACAATATGACATAAGCTCTTTGTTGAGCTGTTCGGGGTCGGTTGTGAGGAAATGTTCACTGCCGAGAAGATAATCGTCATAC
>JBJEOP010000102.1:0-8305 GCA_051880775.1 Acutalibacteraceae bacterium | reverse complement strand
CGGCTTACAGCGGAAGAATGAAGATGTACACCGTTCCTTTTACGAAAATTCAGGAGCAGATAAAAGACAAATGCCACGAGGAATATTTTACTATCATAATGCGTAGATTTATGATGAAAATTGCCGAGCGTGTCGCAAAACAGAATGATTGTCTTGCACTGATAACGGGCGAAAGCCTCGGACAGGTTGCAAGCCAGACAATAGGTGCTATTGCCTGTACGGATAATGCGTGCAGTATGCCTGTTTTCAGACCGCTTATCGGAATGGATAAGGAGGAAATTATTGAAATTTCAAGAAAGATTGATACCTTTGATATTTCAATCCAGCCTTATGAGGACTGCTGTACCGTATTCACACCAAAGCACCCGCGAACAAGACCGATACTTGCAGATGTTATTGCGGAAGAAAACAAAATTGATTATGAACCACTGATTGAAGAAGCAGTCAAAAATGTCAAACTGACTACAATTTAACGCCTTTATGTTTAGGAAGTGAAATTGATGAATTCAGAAATATATTTTCCACGAGAGGGAAAGTCTTTTGGTTGTACAGCCGAAAAAGGCTTTGAGGAGACCGTAAAAAGCCTTAATAATATTGATGTCAATATTATCTATAAAACAGAGATAAATCTTACCGAAAAAAGCCTGTTGGAGGCACTCAAGGTTACCGATTCGGGCAATGACAAAATCAATATGGTGCTTATTGCCGATACTCTTTCGGACGACAGCCCCGAAAAAGCAAGGGAGTTTTTTGACAGCATCGGCATTGTCGGAAAAGTAAAACGAATAGAAGCCGTTTACAGAGAATTTTCACAGGAGGATAACGATAATTCTCCAAATAAGGAATATCCCGATAAAAAGTCGAGAAAACAAGCCGAAAAACAGGAAAAACAGCTTGAAAAGCTGCACAAAAAGCAGGAAAAAGAACTTAAAAAGCAACTCAAAAAACAAAGGCACAACAATTCCCAAGCCAAAATATCTGATGTAAAACCGTCGGAAAAGGTCAGCGAAAAAAAGTTTTTTGCATATTCCGCAGAACACAACAAAAAGCTGATAGTTATTCTTCCGAAACCTGAATTTCTTGACACTGATTTTAACACACTTCTGTTTTCCGTTGTTAATGCGGTTGTAAATCCAAAGAAAAAGCCGGCTTTCTGGAAAAGGTTTATCCCCTGCTCGGGCGACAGACCGCTTGATGTGGTAAGAAAAATCGTGCTTTTGCTTGCGATATGTACATTCCTTGTTTCATCATATATGCTGGTAAATATTCTGGTTGTTGAACCGACGGTCAGCGACAGCACAAACAACGGAATAAAGGAGCTTCTTGTTTCTACTTCCGATGAAAGTGAATCGAGTGAAACAAAAAAGCCGAATGACGGTTCCGAGGGTTCACTTGTGGATTTTAAAAAGCTGCTTGAAGTAAATCCCGATACAATCGGCTGGATTACGGTTCCAAATACCAAGATAGACTATGTTGTCGTAAAACCCTCAGAGGACGAGGACAAGGAGTATTATCTTTACAGGGATTTTTACGGCAATGATACAAAATACGGTTCGATATTTATGGATTACCGCAGCACTCTTGATTCCAAAAACCTTATTCTCCACGGACATCATATGCAGGACGGAAGAATGTTTGCAAACCTGATAAACTTTACCGACCTTGATGTCTATAAAAAGACTCCGGTATTTACTTTTAATACAATCTACGAAAAAAGCAAGTGGAAGATAATTTCCATATTCAAGACAAACACTCTTGAAAGTCAGGGCGACTTTTTCAACTATCTCAGGGGCGACTTCAAGAATAATTATGACTTTTTGAACTTTATATATCAGCTCAGAGAGCGTTCGATAATTGACTGTCCCGTTGATGTAAACGAAAACGATACCCTTGTAACACTGTCAACCTGTGCTTATGATTTTGATGATTTCAGATTTGTTGTTGTTGCAAGAAAGGTTCGTGACGGCGAAAGTGCAAAGGTTGATGTTTCAAAAGCCGACTATAACCCGAATCCGCTTTATCCTGAGATATGGTACAAAAGATACGGCGGCACTGCCCCGACTGTAACAACATTCCAGGACGCATACAACAAAGGCGAGATTGACTGGTATGACGGTAAAAAAAGAGACTGGTCAGAATATGACGATGACCTTCTTGCAAGAGAACTGAGCGAGGCAAAGACAAAATCCGTTACAAAATTGGAGGATTACGTCGAAAAAAAACATTATGCCGATGATGAGCAAAAAAAGATAGATGAGCTTATCGAAAAATACACCAAAAAGATAAACAGTGCAAAAAATATAAGCGAGCTGAAAGAAATATATGATCAGGCGTTAAAAGACATTAAAAAGGTCAAAACGACTGAACAGCAGGCATCTGACAAGGAAGAAAGCCAGACTGCTGTAAAAAATGCTCGTTCATCGGCAATAACGGAAATGAAAAATTCAATCGCAGGAAACACCTACCGTATGGATGAGGCGGAAACCGTCAACAGGATAATTGACGACTATACATACAAAATCAATAACGAATTAGATCTCGACAAAATAGAGGAGTATAAAAATCAGTGCATAAAAGAGCTTGCAAAAGTGAAAACCTACGATGAGCTTAAAAAAGAGGAAAGTGCAAGTGCAGAGGAGTCAAAGCAAAAGGCTGAACAGCTTGATGCGGCAAAAAAATCCGCCGTTGCCGAACTGAAAAGCTATGTTTCAATGAGTGACTATTACGAAAATGAGCAGTCGAAAATAGAGTCACTGATTTCGTCTTATACAAAGAAGATAAATGACAGCAAGTCGGAGGATTCCGTAAGTAAGTATCTTGCAGAGGCAAAGGGCAAAATAGACAATGTAAAGACGGCTTCACAGATTGACAGTGAACAGTCATCGGAAGAACCTTCGGCAGAACCGTCAGAAGAATCGTCCGAAGAACCGTCAGCTGACACATCAGAAACGGAATCATCTGTTGAAGAGACCACAACGGAAGAACAGCAATAATTATTTTGAATTAAAGCGGTGATATTTTTGGATTATGAGATAATATTTTATCACTCCGGCAGAACTGCCGAAATAGAAAAAGCCATAAATCAAAGACTTGAAAAAACGGGAATGAATATGTCGCAGTCGGCTGCCGCAGTGTCACCTGCGGAGCTGGCGGATATGCTGGGCAGTTCACTCGGCAGGTCTGAGGCGGTAATAATAGTCGGCGGACTCGACGGCGGCAGTCAAAGTACCGAAAATGTTCTGTCGGCTGTTCTTTCAACAAACGGTTCAAAAATGAAGTCAAACAAAATAGTTGACGAAAGCGGCAATATTGCATATATGATAAGATGTCTTGAACAGACAATACTTGTATTTCCCGACGAAACAGATGTCATAACATCTATGCTTGATGCGAAAATCATATCGGAGCTTACCGAAATTTATAAGCTGAAACCCGTTCAAAAAAAATCACCGTCTATTGATGAAATTGCAAGCGAACTCGACAGACAGCTTGCCGGATTATCACGAACCCGAACGAATATCTCTGCCGACAGCAATAAATCGTTAAAAAAGAGTTTTATCGGACTCAAAATTGCGATAGCGGTACTTACGGCTTTGGCGGCTTTACAGCTTGCCGCCGCAGGCTGTATTTACTTTATGAATTTTATGTAAAATCGGGGCTTTGCCCCAAACCCCACAAGGGCTGCTCGCCCTTGACCCCGGCAGGGATATGATATCCCTGCACCCGCAATTTTTATACGAATATAAATAGCAATATTGGATACAAAAACAGCGTACATCAACTTAAACAAGTTGGTGTATGCTGTTTTGATGATAACAGACATAACAGTCATAGTATATTTCTGAAAATGCCCCAAAGTATAAGCAGTATAAGAAATGTTATGTCAATAAGGCTTTTGCCTGTGCCGAGCCTGTATTTTCCTGTGAGTATATATTCTTTTGATGTGTGAATGAATACCGACAGAACATAAGGCATAATAAGAAACAGAAAAGCGTTGCTTTGAAATGCACCGTAAAAATCAAAATGCATAAGTCTGACAATTCCGCTCGTTATTCCGCAGCCGGGGCATTTAAGACCCGTAATTTCGTGAAAAATACACGGTATTCCGAAGTGAACAACAGAAACTAAAATACCGTATGCCGTTCCGCATATAATAAAAAGAGCTGCCACAAGAGCAACTCTTTTTTTTCTTTTGGATTTTTCGTTTTGCATAAATCAGTTGTAACCTGTAATATTGTTTATTTCATTCTGAACAAGACCGATAAGAACTATCGGAATAAATAATCCTAAAAGTATGTATGCAACCTTGTTGTCAACTGCCATAAGACCTCTTTGTGCTCTTATTGAGTTAAGGTTGTCGTTTGCGGCAATAGCAAAGAATACAAAGCCTGCAACAGGTATGAATATTGCCAGTACAAGCTGAACAACAGGGCTTATGCTGGCTGTGCGGCCGTAGTTTTCAAGTCCGTCTGCCGTTACATAGAGCCAATAAAGTCCGTAAATTCCACAGGTAACGATTGTAAGTATAATAACCGTTGCCACGCTGCGATTTGTCATAAAAATTCCTCCTAAGTTTTATATCCAGCTAATCGTACAATATATTTATAATTTTGTCAATACATTTTATTCCATTACGGTGCAAGAAAAATTAAAGATATTTTTCGACAAAATTATTTTACATTTTTTCCTGACTGTGTTATTATTAGTTGGTAAAAGTTCATCAATATGATTTTTTGATATATAAAGGTTGTGTTAGAATTTGAGTAAAGTAAAAATTTCACCCTGTCGGCTTTCGGGAGCTGTTTGTGTTCCGCCGTCAAAAAGTGCGGCACACCGTGCAATTATCTGTGCGGCTCTCTCAGACGGCATAAGCGTTATACACCCTGTCGAGCTTTCAAACGATATAAAGGCAACAATAGAATGTATAAATGCATTGGGCGTAAAAACCAAACTTGACGGAAAAACTCTGACTGTTGACGGTTCTTCTCTTTTCGGCGAAAAAAGAGCGGTAATTGACTGCGGAGAAAGCGGTTCAACACTGCGTTTTATGATACCCGTTGCCGCCGCAGGAAACATAAATGCAAAATTTATCGGCCACGGACGGCTTCCACAGCGACCTGTCGGAATTTACCTTGACTGTCTGCCCGAAAAGGGAGTAAGCTGTATAACAGAGGGCGGCTTGCCGCTTGAAATATGCGGTCAGCTTGAAAGCGGCGTTTATAAAATTCCCGGAAATGTCAGCTCTCAGTTTATAACGGGACTTCTCCTTGCACTGCCGATACTTGACGGCGACAGCGAAATTATACTCACATCTCCTGCACAGTCCGTCGGATATATAAATATGACTATTGATGTTATGAAAGCCTTTGGTGTAGAAGTTCAGACGCTTGAAACAGGCTGGAAGATACAGGGAGGTCAGAAGTATGTTCCTCAGAACTTTACCGTTGAGGGCGACTGGTCACAGGCGGCGTTTTTCTTTACTGCCGCCGCTCTCGGAGGAAAAATCGAAATAGACAACCTCAGCATAAATTCACATCAGGGCGACAAAGCGTGTATGGAGCTTTATGCACGGTTTGGTGCAGATATTAAAGAAAATAACGGCAATATTATTATTGAACAAAATAAACTCAAAGGCATTGAAATTGACGCAACGGATATTCCCGACCTTGTTCCTGCTCTTGCCGTTACGGCGGCTTTGGCTGAGGGACAAACCGTGATAAAGGGTGCGGCTCGTCTGAGAATAAAGGAGAGCGACCGCCTGAAAGCAATGGCTGACGGACTGTCACGGCTCGGTGCGGATATTCGTGAAACTGACGACGGTCTGATAATAAACGGCGTTGAAAGACTGAAAGGCGGCAGCGTTGAGGGATACAACGACCACAGAATAGTTATGTCGCTTGCAACAGCCGCAGTAAAATCCGACGGAGATATTGTTATTTCCGATATGGAGAGCATAAACAAATCCTATCCGTCATTTTTCGAGGACTACAAAAAGCTTGGAGGTAATGCAGATGTCATCTTGGGGTAATGCGGTTAAAATCTCAATTTTCGGCGAAAGTCACGGAAAGGGAATAGGCGTTGTCATTGACGGACTTCCTGCCGGTGAAAAAATAGATATGGACAAGGTTCTGGAACAGATGGCAAGGCGTGCCCCCGGACACGACAAGGCAGCTACACCCCGACTTGAAAGCGATACTCCCGAAATTATGTCGGGTATGCTTAATGATACAACAACGGGTGCTCCTTTGTGTGCCGTTATTATGAATACGAACACACGCTCACAGGATTACGGAAATCTCCTGACAAATCCCCGTCCGTCACACGCTGATTTTACGGGCTATGTGCGTTACAACGGCTTTAACGATATAAGAGGCGGCGGACATTTTTCGGGCAGACTTACAGCACCCATTGTGTTTGCAGGTGCTGTTTGCAGACAGATACTTGAACGCAGAAATATAAAGATTGCCGCTCATATTGCGTCTGTCGGAAATATTCAGGACAAGCGTTTTAATCCGGTTGAAATTCCCGATGAGCTTATGGACAGACTTTCAAGGGTAAAATTCGGACTTATTGACGAAAATGCCGAAACACCAATGCGTGAGCTTATTGAGGACTGCCGTATGGGTCAGGACAGCATAGGCGGTACGATTGAATGTGCCGTTACGGGTGTTCCGGTCGGAGTCGGTTCACCGATGTTTGACGGAATTGAGAATGTTATTTCGTCAATAATTTTCGGTATTCCTGCGGTAAAGGGAATTGAGTTCGGTTCGGGTTTCAGCGGTTCGGAGCTGCGTGGAAGTCAGAATAACGATGAATTTTACTATGACGGCGACACGGTAAAAACACGCACGAACAATCACGGAGGTATTCTCGGCGGAATAAGCTCGGGTATGCCGATTGTTTTCAGAGCCGCAATAAAGCCTACCGCTTCAATATCAAAACAGCAGAACACCGTTGACCTTTCACAGCACAAGGACAGCACCGTTATCATAAAGGGCAGACACGACCCGTGTATTGTTGTAAGAGCAGTGCCTGTAATTGAGGCTGCAACGGCGGTTGCAATGATAAATCTTCTTGCTGAGGTGAATAAGTTATGAGTTTAAAACCTATAAGAGATGAAATCGACAGAATTGACAGTCAGCTTATTGAGCTTTTCAAGCAAAGAATGGATTGTTCAAAAAGAGTAGCTGAATATAAACTCGAAAACGGACTTCCGATTTTTAACGCTGAGCGTGAAAAGGATATTCTCAAAAGCGTTTACGAAAAAGGCGGAGAATACGGCGGCAGTGCAAGACTGCTTTATTCGTCAATTATGGAGCTTAGCCGTGCATTACAGCACGATATGCTCGGCAGCGGCGAACAGCTTAAAAACGAAATTCTCAACGCCGCAACATCAATACCGTTTAGTTC
Organism: Acutalibacteraceae bacterium; assembly: GCA_051880775.1. Classification (GTDB taxonomy): domain Bacteria; phylum Bacillota; class Clostridia; order Oscillospirales; family Acutalibacteraceae; genus UBA1213. The sequence goes on along the minus strand of JBJEOP010000102.1, from coordinate 895 downwards.
TTCAAATACACAGGTTGCGTGTTTTGGAGTTCCGGGTACTTATGCACACAGTGCAACACAAAAACTCTTTCCGAAATGTGAACCGAAATTCTGCGGAAGATTTCAGGACGTTTTTGCCGCAATACAAAACGATGAGGCGGAGTTCGGAATAATTCCCATTGAAAACAGCTCGGCAGGCTCTGTAACAGATGTTTATGACCTTATGCTGCAATACCGTTTTTATATTGCATCGGCGGTTGATATTCCTGTAAATCATTGTCTTGCGGTAAAAAAAGGAACAAAGCTTTCCGACATTAAAAAAGTATATTCTCATCAGCAGGCAATTTCGCAGTGTTCGGATTTTCTTAACAGCCATAAATTTGAAGTTGAATCGTATATAAGCACGGCTGCAGCGGCACAGATGGTTGCACAGCAGGACAACGACACATACGCCGCAATATGCTCTGAGGATGCCGCAGAAAAATACGGTCTTGAAATTATCCTCAGAGGTTTTCAGAACAACCCGAACAACTGCACACGTTTTATTGCCGTGTCAAAAAAGATGTTCATAGAGGAAAACGCCGATAAAATCAGTCTTTGTTTTTCTCTGGCACATACGACAGGTTCGCTTTACAGTACTCTGTGCCGTTTTGCCGTACACGGACTTAACCTTACAAAAATAGAGTCCCGTCCTATGTTCGGAAAATCCTTTGAATATCTTTTCTATCTTGATTTTACCGGCAACATAAAGGACAAAGACGTTCTCAGCCTTATATGTGCTTTATCCGACGAGCTTGACGAGTTCTCCTTCCTCGGAAACTACAAAGAAAAGTGAGGAGTCAGGAGTTGTGTATGGAAAATTCAGAAAATTTTTTACCAAAATACAATATGTCTTTAAAAGAAAATATACTCTGGG
>JBJEOP010000101.1:0-8329 GCA_051880775.1 Acutalibacteraceae bacterium | reverse complement strand
TAAAGTGCATAAGTCGGGGATAATCCTCTACTTACACACTTTATTTTACACTGTCATCAAGTAAGATTCCGAACATAAATTCAAATTTTGGAAAGTGAACTGTTAATATAACTTTTCCGCCTATTCTGCCAATCACAGTATCCATTTCAACATAATGTATCTGCGGATTCTCTTCAATAAACTTCAAAAAGTCAGCATAAGTTCTGCCAATTTTAAGTCTTTTAGGAACATAGATTAAATCCTGCTGTTTTCTTGGTTTGAATTTAACTGCTCTTGGAAGGTCAATCTTTGATATTGTATAATATCCCTTTCCGATATGACGGTATACAGTAGATTTTGAAACAGACAGGTTATTTGCCTTTATCGCATGGTAAATATGTTGACCGGATTTTACGGCTGAAGAAATAATCGCCTCGTTTTCATAAAATTCCTCTTTACTTAGAGGTATACCTTCTCTTGATTCAACTAAAACAATCTCATATTCTTTCTGAGCGTCTTTGGCAACATATTTGCGTCTGGCATAAATACATCCTCGACTGTTTCTTTTGCTGCAACCATTACAAACAAAAGGTGCTTTCATCAGCTTAGGACAGATTTCATCTGTTGCTGTAAAACTGTTTGTTTAAGTCTTGCCATGCAGTTTGACTTCCTTAGACACAGTAGTCGGGTCTTTTTCTATTCTTTGTGCAATCGCTTTAAATGTCATTCCTTTATTAAGACATTCCTGGATTTCTATACGATCGTCCAAAGTCATGTGCTTGTTCTTTTTGCTATCTTTTTCTTTCATTGTTTGGGCCTCCTTTCCCAAACTAAATTCTACTACTTTTTATTTCCTATTGTAAATTCCATTTCAATTTCCACTGTGGAATTTACTTTGGGAATTAACTGATAAAAATTTAATAAAAAAATTTTCAAAAAATGCTTGACAAATACATTATGGTTTGTTATAATAATTAAGCAGTCGGAAAACTGGTGTCCGTGATAAGCGGGTATGGCGGAATTGGCAGACGCGCTAGCTTCAGGTGCTAGTCTTCGCAAGGAGGTGCAGGTTCAAGTCCTGTTACCCGCACCATTTATCCTATGACTGTTCTCAGCATTTTAATATGGGAGCATAGCTCAGCTGGGAGAGCATCTGCCTTACAAGCAGAGGGTCACAGGTTCGAGCCCTGTTGTTCCCACCATTCAAGGTAATAAGCAATTTGCTTATTACCTTTTTTGTTTAGTTCGTATATTGCAGTGCAGCGGAAATGTATGGTAAAATTAATTGGGGGCTAAATTCAACGAATAACGATGAAGTATGTTTGATTAAAAAACCGTATTTAATTACTGTTAATACAGTATATATTATTGTTTCTGTCATTGTTTTGTCTTTTCAATTTTTAGTACAACATTTAAATTAACATATACATTTTATGAGGTTTCTGATTCTGTTCAAACTCAGATTTCTAAATCATTCATTTTGGTTTGCGGAGCTATTGTAATGGTATGTTTTATATTTTACAGTTGCCTATTGTTGAACTTTTTTATGTATCATAAAAACAAGGTATATTATAAATCACTTCTTCCTGTAAATTTAATAACACTTTTGTTAAATTTTGTTATAATGATTTGCGTTGTAATCAAAAGGATTTCGGTAATAAATGCAAGCTTTGAAGAACAAATCAAATTTAGCAGAAACACTTTACAAGCTGCATATTTTGATTTTTATTGCATAATGACATTGATTATTACCGTTTCTGTTATTGTAAATATTTTTTTATATAAATATATGAAGAAAAAACATCAATACAATATAAAAAGTATGATAATCGGAATGTCAATAAGCGGCTTTCCCTTGCTTTCAGAAGTTATACTTATGTTGATTAATTTTTATAATACAGGAATGAAAATATAAAACCCGATTGTAATTTAAAGATTAACAGTGATGTTTGAAATTTTTATATACTGAGTATTATAAATTAACAATACCATATTCTGATTTTGTTTGATAATCAAAAAGGTGCTTAAATGAACAGATTGATAAAATCCAGAATATCTGAAACTAATTCAAAGTACGGAGATTTATTAAAATGAAAACAGCTAAGTATTCAAAAAAAATTATAATTTTATTTATGGGACTTACTATGCTCTGTGTTTGTGTGATTTCTTACATATTATCAGAGAAAAACAACAAACATATTGAGCCAATAACAATAGATGAATGTGGTGAAATATACAATGAAAACAAAGAGGATTTTGAATTTGTTAAAGATTATGTATATGAATTAAATTCCTTATCAAATAATAGTTCAAATATATCAATATACTTTTCACTAAATAATGAAATCGAGAAATATATTGATGATACAAAAGTAAGAGAAAAATGCTATTATCTTCGTGATGTCGGTGTCAGGGCAATTAAGGTTTATAATAATCCAAATTCAAATAATCAAAATTCAGAAATATATATTCTTTTCTATATTAACGGCACTGAATCATCATATTATGGTGTGTTGTGGAGAAACAATCAAAATAAATTTGCAACTGTTGAAAAACGTTTGTCTGAAAATTGGTATAGTTACTTTATTGGCTATACATAAATTATATATCAATGTCAAAAATCAAACAGCACTGTAACCAACAAATACGTCGGTTACAGTGCTGTTTTTAAATCAGTTTATTTTGTTTTAAAATTTATCAGTCAGTTGGTTCAAGAAGTCCGTATGTGCCGTCCTTACGCTTATAAACAACATTTATTTCGTTGGTGTGACAGTTACGGAACATAAAGAACTGATGTCCTATCATATTCATCTGTAAGATTGCTTCTTCAACATTAAGCGGTTTTACTGAGAATGTCTTTGTGCGTACAACGCCGTAGTCCTCATCATCAAGGGAATCATCTTCATATCCTGTCGGTTCAGCGGCAAAATATTCCTCAAAAGACTCAGGTTTAATCTTCTTGCTGAGTTTTGTTTTGTTCTTTCTTATCTGACCGCCGAGTATATCAACAACTGCATCGAGTGCGTCATTCATTTCAAGGGCTGTACTTTCTGCACGATACATCATACCGTTATCACGGATTGTAACTTCAACTGTCTGACGATTTTTTTCAAGTGTTACTGTAATGGTTGCTTCTGCGTCATCGGCGAAAATTTTTTCAAATTTTCCGACTTTTTTGTAAACACGGTCTTTAAAATTGTCTTTAAGATTAACTTTTCTGCCTATAATGTTGTATTTCATAATATCGGGCCTCCTTGTTTTTGGATAATCCCATTTCTGAGATTATCTATATTATAACACTATAAACAAAAAAATGGAATAGCCTGTGTAAAATTTTTATTAAAACTTTACTAATCAAATTTATACAAAATCACAACGATAAATTTTTGACAATTTTCGCATCAGCTATCACCATAACAGGTTTATTGACAATATCAAGAGGGTCGCCGTCAAATATAAGAATATCGGCATCTTTCCCCTTTTCAATAGAACCTACTCTGTCTGAAATACCGCATATTTGTGCAGGAGTTATTGTTATTGCACGCAAAGCCTGTGTTCTGTCCATTCCCTCCCTGACGGCAACTGCCGCACAAAGCGGAAGATATTGTATCGGGGTTTCAGGGTGATCTGTTATGATTGCTGTCGGGATTCCGTTTGATGACATAACAGACGGAGAGCTTGGGGTTAAATTTTTGAGTTCAGGCTTACTCCTGTCAGTCAGAAAAGGTCCCGAAAGAACGGATATTCCATCAGAAACAAGTTCATCATAAATCAGATGTCCGTCTGTTGCATGAACGATAACACAGTCAATATCAAATTCCTTTGAAATTCTTATTGCCGTGAAAATATCATCGGCACGGTGTGCGTGAAAATGTGCCGGAATTTCCTTTTTGAACAACGGAATAAGTGCCTCACATTTTGCGTCATACTCAGGCTTATCATAATTTTCCTTGTCGGCTGAATAGTTCTTTTTTTCTTCATAATAATTTTTTGCTTTTGCAAGGGTTTCACGGATAAGCGACGCTGTTGCCATTCTTGTAACGGGGGTTTGGTCTTTGTCGCTGTATGTGGATTTGGGATTTTCGCCGAGTGCAAATTTTATTGCGGCAGGTGCTTTGACAATCATTTTATCTATGCGTTTTCCGAAAGTCTTTATTGCGGCAATTTGTCCGGCAACAGGGTCGGCACTTCCGGGACTTGTAAGAACGGTTGTAACACCTGCCGATAATGCCTCGTTAAAGTATCTGTCAAACGGATTTACCGCATCAATGGCACGAAGCTGAGGCATAATCGGGTCGGTGTCCTCGTTTCCGTCGTCGCCCTCAAAAGTAAGTGAATCTTCAAATATTCCAAGATGAGTATGAGCGTCAACAAAACCAGGATAAACACGTCTGCCGTTTGCGTCTATTATATCGGTGTCGGTTTGTTTGATTTCCGACATTTCGCCCATTTCGGAAATCTTACCGTCAGAAAAGCGTATATAACCGTTTTTTATTACGGTATTATTGTCGTCCATTGTATGTATTTCAGCATTTATTATCATAGTTAAAATTTTCCTTTATAAAAATACAGAGAGCCGGACACGACTCTCTGAAAAATAGTTTATTGTTTCTGTTGATTACCGCCACGCCTTGAATATCCGCCACGTTTTGATTCATTCATACGTTTAAGGTCTGACATTTTTTCATCACTTGTCTGCTTGAATTTTGACATCATATCTTCAAAGCTTGTAGGTTCAGCACGCTTTGAGGACTGCCAGTCAAAATTTCCCGGACGAGCCGATTGACGTGAAGAAGAATTTTTGTTTTGTTGGTATGACGGTCTGCGTTGCTGCTGAGGCAGAGCCTTTTTTATGGAAAGGCTGATTTTTCCGTCCTCGCCAATGCCAAGAACCTTGACCTTTACGGTTTGACCCTCTTTCAAATATTCTTTAATATCATTGACATAAGTCGGAGCAACCTCAGAAATATGTACCATTCCTGTTTTTCCGCCTTCAAGTTCGACAAAAGCACCGAATTTTGTTATACCGGTAACTTTACCCTCTGCTATCATTCCCACTTCAAGCCCCATACTAACTACGCTTTCTCCTCTCAATCACCGGCAATGTTAATAAATACAACTTCACCGTTTTTTACATAATCCAAATCTTCCCTTGCAACCTTTTCTATATAATCAGAAAAAGAATCAAGATCATCGCTGTCAACAGCATCAGCAACCTGTTTCAGCTCATCATTTTTTATTTTCTGAATAGAAATTTTATTATTGAGTTCTTCAAGTTCTGTTTTTGCATTACTTATTTGTATTTGCTGATTAACAATAGTAACAACTATATATAAAGAAAAGGCAACCATTGCAATGTATAAAATCCAGTTACGCTTTTTTCTTGATTTTTTTGAAAGTTTAGCCTTGTTGGATTTTTTACGCATACAGTCATCACCTTTCTTAATAAAATGCTGCTATCGTTCTGATGTTTTATCATTAACATTATACAACATCTTATATCGACAATGCAAGGGAAAAAAGCGTACTTTTTTGATTTTTTTTGCTTTTTTTAACAGTATAAAACATTTTTCCCGTAAAAAAGATGAAACAGTGTTTATAAGTTTTATAATCGGATAAGAAATTTTGCGTAAAACGGCAGAAATAAAGCGAAAAATAATATGTGCTGTCTTTTTTGCAGCTTTTCCGAGCGTCAGATAAATGACAAAAAAACTTATAAGTTCGGCAAATATTGTATAAAATCTTACATTTCCCTCTGTGAAAGCTACTGCAAAAAGAAAATTAAGTAATGCCGCAAAGACCATAAAAAGCACATCTCCGACAAAAAGCTGAATTTTTGACGGAGGTGAAATCACTCTGATGACAGCGATTATAATATAGATTAAAGCAACAACCGCTCCCAGAACGAACGACCACAAAAATGCTTCCGTCTGCTGTTTAAGTGTGAGTTCCAAATGCTCACTTCCTATCTGAACAGTTTTGAGAAAAATCCGCCTTCGGTTTGTTTATTCTCAGCATAAGTCAAAGAATAAATATCACCGTCAAGATTAAGCTCGCCTGTTTCAAGACTGAATTTGTTTATGTGAAGCTTGCTGCCCTTTACGGTCAGCTCCCCCATATCTGTTACAAGCACAACGCTTTGTTCATCAAATCCCGAAACATCGGAAACGCCCGAAACCGTCAGCAGCTTGCGGTTTTCAAGTATCAGATTGTGCTTTGTACGGACAGGGTATTTCTCCTCTGTCGGCATAGTATGCACTTTCCTTTCATTCATAAAATCAGTTTAATAATTTTTATGCTGAAAGCCGGTGATTTATTCTGTTATTCTGAAATGATTTTATACATAAGACCTGCCTCGTCTTTTTTTGCATATTCATTGATGTTAAGAACCTCGGCTTTGATTGGATGTGCACCGAGTGATATTTCGATTATATCCCCTACTTTTACATCATAAGACGCTCTTGCGGTTTTGCCGTTTACGGTTACACGACCTGCGTCACAAGCCTCATTTGCAACCGTGCGTCTTTTTATTATTCTTGATATTTTAAGATATTTATCAAGTCGCATAGAGTTAATCTCTCCCTTTTACGTTATTTTAAAACAATAAAACCGGCCAATAAGACCGGTTTTAAAAAAATTATTTCTGATCAACGGCATCCTTGAATGCTTTACCAGCCTTGAATGCAGGTACTTTTGAAGCGGCGATTGTGATCTTCTCTTTTGTACGGGGATCGCAGCCTGTTCTTTCTTTTCTCTCGTGGCGTTCAAATGTACCAAAGCCTACGATACGGATTTCTTCGCCCTGTGCTACCTGCTCGATGATTGTGTCAAGCATAGCGGTAACTGCCTTTTCAGCGTCCTTCTTAGTAATCTCTGCCTTTTCAGCAACAGCAGTAATAAGTTCTGATTTGTTCATTTTAGATTTTCCTCCAAGTTTTTTCTTTTTTTGGCAAATTCGTTCCAAAGTTCATTCAGTGTATCTACATCTGAATTCTGTATATCAATGCCCTTCTGAGCCACAAATTTTTCAAAGGATTTGAAATCATTTGTGAAATCATTGCAGACATTATACAGCGATTTTTCGCAGTCAACACCCATAAACCGTGACAGGCGGACTGTTGAAAAGAGAAGCTCTCCGATTTTCTTTTGGTAAGCGTCGGTATCATTGCTGTCTATTGCAGCTTTCAATGATTCAAGGCTTTCCGAAACAGACTGAAATGCACAATCGGTATTTTTAAAATCAATCCCTGCACGTTTAGCTTTGCTTTGCAGTTTTTCAGCCCTCATAAGCGACGGCAGTGTTTTTGAAACGCTGTCCATTGCTTCACTCGGGGTTTTCTGTGATTTTGAATTCATTTTGATTGCGTCCCAGTTTTTGAGAACTTCATCGGTAGTATCAGCAGTTACGCTGCTGAAAACATGCGGGTGGCGGAGTATCATTTTTTTGCATATTTCGTCTGCCACATCGTCAAGGTTAAAGCTGTTTTTCTCGCTTTCAAGCTCGCAGTGAAAAACAACCTGAAACAGTACATCTCCCAGTTCCTCTCTGAGATGCCCGGTGTCCTTTGTATCAATAGCTTCCGCAGCCTCATAGACTTCCTCAATAAAATCCTGACGCACTGATTCGTGAGTCTGAACCTTATCCCAGGGACAGCCGTTTGGTGAACGCAGGATTTTTACTATTTCAACAAGGTCATCAATATTGTATTTTTCCTTTGTTTCAAAGTTCAATTAAACTCTCTCCTTCGGAACCGATAAGTTTTACCGTACAATATAGTATTTTACCTTATTAGTTTTCTTTTTTCAAGTATTTTTAGAATTTTATTTCCTTTTGGCATTTGTAAAATGTCTTCCCGCTTAAATGCCTTGAAAACAAACAGAAAAATAACATATACGACTATTGCCGTGATAATAGCAAGAACGGTTGCAATCCTCTGTCTGAAAAATACATCGAAAAGCATTTCCGAGAAATATGCCGCCACACCGCACATTATTGACGCCATAAGCGGCTTGACCAATATAGACATAAAATTCGGAATTATCTTTGTTTCACGGCACAGGAAGAACATTGCCATAATCGTTACAAAGCCGTAGCATACTATTGAACCGACGTTTGCACCCTGAATATTTATTTCAGGAATACCGACAAGAATATAATTGACAATTATTTTAATTATCATTCCTATTGTGTAGAGTTTAAGCGGAATATCCATACGCCCTACCGCTTGAAGCATACTGCACAGCGGCGTACTTGTTGCGATAAATATTACCGATATACCCATAACCGCAAGAACCTTTGAACCTATTTCAACCTCGTTTGCAACACTGCTGCCGCTGTAAATCAGCGAAA
>JBJEOP010000100.1:0-8334 GCA_051880775.1 Acutalibacteraceae bacterium | reverse complement strand
CCGACAACAATCGCTGTCACAAGCATTTCACTGAATAAGTCGTCACTTAGTTTGACAGTTGGTGATAGTGCAACATTAAAAGCAACAATCGCACCATCTAATGCAACCAACAAGAGTTACTCATTTTCAAGCAGTAATAACTCTGTTGCTACCGTCAATAGTAATGGTACGGTAGTTGCAAAGAAAGTCGGTAGTTGTACTATTACAGTTAAATCATCTAATGGTAAGACCGCTAAATGTAGCGTGACAGTTAAGGCGAAAGCTACTTCAAGTGATAATGGGGGTACGAGTTCTACTGGTAAAAGCGGTATTGCATCAATCCCAGCTGGTGCAAAGTCATACCAGACAAAGAGTTACGATGGAAAGAAAACTTATACAGTTTATGAATGTCCGGAAGTTGTTAAGTATATAAATGAATATCGTAAGCAAGCAGGATTGAAAGAGGTTAAATGGAAAACATTAGATTATATGAACCAGCATGCTTACGATACTGTATATAGTATACCAGAGAAGGCTGAGGAAGTCAAGGAATACTTTCCAGAAGATTATGAAAAGGCTTTTGATAAGAATGGTAATTATGTAGGGGAGTACAATTATAATGACTGGTTAGATGCAACGCAGAGTACTCGTAATGCAGTTGCTTATATGTTAGGGACTAATGCAATATACCATGCAGATGAGATGCAATGGAGTGCATCTATACAGAAAACTGGTGGTAGCACATTTAACCCAAGTTTATGGATTTCTAATATAAAGACTTCTCCTGATCACTGGAATATGCTTATGAGTAGTAAAGTTGATGCTGTTTATTGTACTTATGGAGTTACAACAGATGGTTACTTTTATGTAGCTATATTATAATTTTTTCTATTGACAAGCACCATTCTTAATGATATAATGGTTATCAGAAATGAGGTGCTATCTCACACAATTCACCTATCCCAACAATTTTCCCATTCTCCCAAGCACACTATTGACAAAACATCACAAATATGTTATAATATACAAATGGTTAGATAATGCTCAAAGGCACAATAGCTCTCAGCCGATTTGAAATTTGTATAATAAAATCATACGATGGGCATATTTAGCCATATAAATAGCTACAATCTGTAAAGGGTTGTAGATTTTGAATTGAATAAATGAATATGTTTAAGTAACCGCAATTTTCATAGTTGCGGTTACTTTTTTTGTTTGCATTATTTTGCCTGTTATACATAATTTAAGGTAAAAGTTAATGAATTTATAAAAAACTGCTGACAAACGGAATTCCGTATGTTATAATAAATTTATGATTTTGCACTTTATTATGATAATATGATAATTTAAAATCATAAAAAGTGCTGTCGGACTACAAAAATAAATTCAGGGGAAACGGAGTGTTTGCAGATTATGACAAACAGCAAATCAAAACGGAAAATAAGCAGACTGTTGTGCTTTATGCTTGTGTTTTCCGCAGTTTTAAGCATTATTGTACAGGCAGGAACGATTGTCAGTGCCGCAGAGGAGAAAAAGACCTTTACAGTCGGCTTTGATGCGTCATTTCCGCCTTACGGTTACAAGGACGATAACGGTGAATATGTCGGCTTTGACCTTGATCTTGCACAGGAAGTTTGTGACCGCAACGGCTGGAAACTCGTAAAACAGCCTATCGACTGGGACTCAAAGGATATGGAGCTTAATTCGGGTTCAATCGACTGTATCTGGAACGGCTTTACTATGAACGGCAGAGAAAAACTCTACACATGGTCAACGCCTTATGTAGATAATTCGCAGGTTGTGATAGTAAAACAGGATTCCGACATCAATTCGCTGAATGACCTCAAAGGCAAAATCGTTGCGGTACAGGCGGATTCGTCAGCACTTGCGGCTTTTACAGGTGATGACGCAACAGACGAAAATAAGGCTCTTGCAAAGGAATTCAAGGATTTACAGCAGGTGAGCGACTACAACAATGCCTTTATGAACCTTGAAAGCGGAATGGTTCAGGCAATATGTATGGATATAGGCGTTGCAAACTATCAGATTTCAATGCGTAACAACGACTTCCGTATGCTTGACGAACATGTTTCAAGCGAACAGTACGGCATAGGCTTTAAAAAAGGCAACACAGAACTACGCAACACTGTTGAAGAAACGCTTCTTGCGATGAAACAGGACGGCAAATTCGACGAAATTGCAAAGAAATGGAGCCTTGAATCCAGCGTATGCCTGAGTGCAGACGATAAATACCTTGACGAACAAAGCACCGCAGACGACAACAGCAATACATCATCAAAATCCAAACTGAATATATGGCAGATTGCCGCACAGCTTGCCGAGGGTATGCTTGCAACACTCAGTATTTTTGCACTCACTCTTGTATTTTCACTTCCGCTCGGACTTCTTCTTACATTCATAAGAATGTCAAGATTTAAAGTTGTTCAGTGGATAGCAAGAATTTACATATCAATTATGCGTGGCACACCGCTTATGCTGCAGCTTCTTGTTGTGTGCTATGCACCGTACTATCTCTTCAAGATTGATTTGTCAAACGCTTACCGTTTCTATGCGGTTATCATAGGATTTTCACTCAACTATGCCGCATATTTTGCCGAGATATTCCGTGCCGGCATACAGTCAATCCCGAACGGACAGCGTGAGGCGGCACAGGTACTCGGTTACAGCCGCACACAGACATTCCGCAAGATTATTTTCCCGCAGATGGTCAAGAGAATTTTGCCGCCGGTAACAAATGAAGTAATAACTCTTGTAAAGGATACATCTCTTGCATTTGCTCTTGCATTTACTGAACTGTTCACACTCGCAAAACAGATTTCTTCCGCACAGGCAAATCTTTTGCCGCTGTTTGTTGCAGGCTTGTTCTACTATGTATTCAACTTTATTGTTGCATTCGTTATGGAAAAAATCGAAAAGAAAATGGACTATTACCGCTGAAAAAGGGGAGTGAAACGCTATGAGAATACTTGAAATAAACAATCTTAAAAAAAGCTTTGACAAAAAGTCGGTTCTTGAAGATATAAGTATGTATGTTGACGAGGGCGAAGTTGTTTCAATAATCGGGCCGTCGGGTTCAGGTAAATCCACACTTCTCCGCTGTGCAACATTTCTTGAAAATATGGACAGCGGCGAACTCAGCTATTGCGGCAAAAAAGCCGTAACAACAACTGACGGAAAAGCCGTATATCTTCCGAAAAAAGAGATGCGTGAGATGCAGACGAATTTCGGACTTGTGTTCCAGAATTTCAATCTTTTTCCGCACTATACCGTTATGAAGAATATAACGGACGCACCGATAAGTATTCAGAAACGGGATAAACAGGAGGTTTACGACGAGGCACGAAAGCTCCTTGAAAAAGTCGGACTCAGCGAAAAGGAAAACGCCTATCCGTGCGAGCTTTCAGGCGGACAACAGCAGAGAGTTGCAATCGCAAGGGCGTTGGCAATGAACCCGAAAATGCTTTTCTTTGATGAACCTACATCAGCCCTTGACCCCGAAATTACAGCGGGAATACTCCGTGTTATGAAAGGTCTTGCCGAGGCGAATATGACAATGGTTATAGTCACTCACGAAATAGATTTTGCGAGAGCGGTTTCCGACAGGGTAATATTTATGGACGGCGGCGTTATCGTCGAACAGGGCAAGCCGTCAGATGTAATAGACAATCCGAAGAACGAAAGAACAAAATCATTCCTCAAAAAACTTACGGTTTAAGTTTACGGATTAAATCAAAACGGGAGAAAATCTGCACCGCAGTGGATTTTCTCCCGTTTTGTTCAGAATTGCCGTTCTTTTATTGATAAAAATATGTCGAACTTTGATAAATATTTATCATCTTAAACTAAAAAACATTATAAAATTTGTTAAAATATAGACAATTTGTCTATTTCACTAAAAAAACATACAAAAGTTTCAACATAATTAACCTATACTTTATTAAAAAATAGTAGTATAATATAACCAAGTTAAGAGATTGCTTCAAAAACTTAAAATACAGACCAAATAACAACCGAAAGGGGATTTATTATTATGGAGCTTTTAGCAGAAAGAAAAGATAAAAAAATCTTTAAAGACGGCGACAACGCAGTTAAGGTTTTTTCGGAAAAATATCCTAAATCAGATATTCTCAACGAGGCACTCAATCAGACAAGAGTTGAAGAAACAGGACTTCCTATTCCGGCACTTAAATCCGTATCAGTTATTAACGGTGAATGGGCAATAACAATGGAATATGTCGAGGGCAAAACTCTTGACCAGATTATGAAAGAAGACCCCGACAACATCGAAAAATATATGGAGCAGTTTGTTGACTTGCAGCTTGAAGTACAGAGCAAAAAAGCACCTTTGCTCAACAAGCTCAAAGATAAGATGAACCGCAAGATTTCAAGCCTTGGCAACGAAATTGACGCAACCACAAGATATGAGCTTCATACACGTCTTGAAGGTATGCCGAAACATAACAAAGTCTGCCACGGCGACTTTAACCCCAGCAACATAATCATTGACAACGACGGCAATCCGCATATCATCGACTGGTCACACGCAACACAGGGAAATGCCTCAGCCGACGCCGCAAGAACATATCTTCTTTTCGCACTCAAAGACAAGAAGCTTGCCGATTTGTATCTTGATACATTCTGCAAAAAGAGTGACACGGCAAAACAGTATGTACAGCAGTGGCTTCCGATTGTTGCCGCTTCACAGCTTGTAAAAAAGGTTCCCGAGGAAGAGGAATTCCTCAAAGGCTGGGTAGATGTAGTTGACTATCAGTAATATTAAGTGCTTTTCTCAATTTCTATAATTCCTATCCCTCCAAAATATAAAACCTAAACAAAGCGAAGGCATAGCCGCAGTTTTAACGGTTATGCCTTCGCTTTTTAGAGTGGTTTGGAGCTTTTAGAGAGTGGAGAGTGGAGCTATTATGCTTTTTGATAATCGCCGAGAATTTCAGAAACCTCGGCATTTTCATCAATGCTGAGTTCTCCGCTGCACTCAACGAACTCAATTACACAACCCGAACCGATTTTAATATTTTTACCGATAACCTTTGCTGCCTTTACATTGATAAGCTCAATTTCATCAGCATTTATGAGCGAAATTGCAGCGTCAGGCTTTCTTGCAAGAAGTTTTTTCAGCTTTCTGTTTGGCATACTGTTAATATATACCTTCTTTGCGTTTATAGTGTTTGCAAAGATGAAGCCGTCCGCATTAAGCATATCGGTATTTATGTCGCCGTTTACAATGATTGAGCCGTCACAAAATACTCTTTTTGCATTAAGGTTGCAGCCATCTCCCGTGTTGAATGAACCGTCTGTGTCAATGGTATCGGTTATTACATCAGAAAAGAATTTTGCCGCACCGCTGCAATAAATCTGTCCGATTTCAACAGGCTGTGTTCCTGACGAAATAATCGAACCGTCGCAGTACATTTTCCTGATGTTCATACCGGCAAAAAATTTCGCCGAGCCGTTGCACCTGATACTGTCACATACAACATCTCCGTTGCATTTGACCGTACCGTCAATCCGTACTTTAAGTGCTTCAAAGCCGTCGGGAAATACGGCAGCACCGTTGACAATCACATTGTCAAATTTGTTTTTACCGATGTTTTCCATTCCGCTGATAGTAATGTTTGGCATAAAAAACCCTCCCTGAAATTTAAATTTATAATGATTTTTTCAGCATAATTTTTTATTTTAATAAGCTAAAACCTCGTGGCCGTCCTCAGTTACAAGAACCATTATTTCCCACTGTGCAGACGGTTTTCTGTCGGCGGTATATACCGTCCATTTATCGTCTTTATCGACAAACACCTTATCTGTGCCCATATTGACCATAGGCTCAATAGTGAAAATCATACCGGGTACAAGCAGCATTTCTTCTCCTGCTTTTGAAACATAGCTTACCCAAGGGTCCTCGTGAAATTCCAGTCCTACTCCGTGACCGCCGATTTCACGCACAATGGTATAGCCGTTTTCAAGAGCGTGTTCGTGCACAGCCTGTCCCATATCTCCGAGGAAAGTCCACGGCTTTACCTTTTCAAGACCAATCTCAACACATTCTTTTGTAACCTCAACGAGTTTTTTCTTTTCGGGGCTTACATTACCTATGCAGAACATTCTTGACGAATCCGAAAAATAGCCCTTGTATATTGTTGAAACATCGACATTAACAATATCCCCGTCTTTCAGAACAACGTCCTTTGACGGTATTCCGTGACATACAATTTCGTTAATTGAGGTGCATACGCTTTTGGGATAACCGTTATAGTTCAGCGGGGCAGGAATACCGCCAAGCTCAGCGGTTTTTTCCGAAACAAGTCTGTCAATTTCTTCGGTTGTCATACCCTCACGGATATTTTCCGCAACATAGTCAAGCACGGCAATGTTGATTTTTCCGCTTTCTCTTATCGCTTCAATCTGCTGAGGCGTTTTAATAATACTACGGTCGGGAACCTCGTGTCCCTGACTTTTGATGAAAGCAATTTTTTCGTCAAACTGTTCGTGGCATTTCTTATATTTTTTTCCGCTGCCGCACCAACAGGGGTCGTTTCTTCCTAATTTGTTACTCATTGTAAAAAAGCCTTCTCCGTTAAATTATAAAAATAATTATTATTTTTATATTATTATACACTCATAATTTTTATTTGTAAATAGAGTGAAAACAAGAAAAAATAAACAATAGTAACATCACAAAGAAAATGTATCTCAAAAATCTTCCTGAAAACCTCAGCCTTATATTTTACAAATTATATAAAATATGTTATAATTACAAAATAAACATCAAAAAACAACAACATAAACAGTTCTTCAATCATCAAATATTAAATTTAAAATGTAAAACCAACACTGACAAATTATTTACTATGAATGGAGAATACATATGACAGGAAAAACACATATTGCGGCGGGACTTGCTGCGTCAATCGCTCTCGGAATGAACGCTCCTCAGATTGCACTTGCGGCTTTTGGTTCGCTTTTACCCGATGCAGACCATTCGGGTTCAACTCTCGGCAGGCTGATAAAACCTGTCAGCCGTCACATAAGGCACCGAGGCGTTACCCACAGTCTGATTTTTTTGGTTGTTTCAACGCTTGTTTCACCTTATATCGGACTTGGAGTTCTGACGCATATAGTGCTTGATTTGCTTAATCCAAAGGGCGTAGAGCTGCTTTATCCCTGGAAAAAGAACATAAAAGTTCCCGTTGTTTCCAAATTCATAACAACAAACGGCATAATCGAAAAGCTGATTTTTTCGGCTCTTATTATTGCAGCAGTGCTGATGCTCGTTATGTATCCGAATTTATGGGGATATAAAAATATGTTTGATTTCACAACCTTGTGGTTTCCTATAAAATAAACGCAGAATTGAAATCTGTAAAACAGAATTTGAAAGGGGGAACATAACAATGGGTTCTGTTCTCGAAAAACCTAATCTCAATAAAATTTTTCTTATTTACGGCAATCTTGACGATATGTTCATATCAAAGGATTTGCAGAAAAACAATTTCAGAGTATATCTCAATTCATACCTGAAAGAGCTTGGCTACAAGCAGATTGTGTACTATTCGGGTGCAAAGAATGTCGGCAAATATGTTCTTGACGATGAAAGTGCCACCTATGCAATAACAAAAAACAGGCAAAAAAATAACAGCAATACCGAACAGGCACAACAGTCAGACGGCGAAAGCAATAAGCCTCAGAAACGCCGCCACAGAATACTTAATCCACAGGCAAACGCAAAGTATGAACCAAATAAAACTCAGCAAACAAACACCCAATCCGACAGTCAGGCTGACACACAGCCGAATACTCAGACTCAGAACAAACAGCAGAATACACAGTCAGTCAGCAACTCTCAGTCGGAAACACATCAGCAGGTTCAGAAAACACAAAACGAAAAACAAAAGAAAAACACAAACTCAAAAAAGACAAAAAAACTCATCTATAAACAGCCGAAAATCACCCCTGCCGAATTTCTTGACGACGCAAAGAAAATGATGAAAGATGCAAGTATCAAAACAGCGGTAGTGTTCACGTTTATACAGGACTTCCTCACAGATCGTTCGGCACCTTTACAGCCGTATATGGAGCTGCTTTCACATTTATGGGGTGAATATTCCGTAAACGGAAATGAAAATATCTGTATTTTTCTTGCACCTCAGATGAGCTCGGACGACCTCAAAAAGCTCTTTGAAGAAAATGAAAACGGCGAGATTTTCAAGAACAGATTTTTCAACGACGACGATTCAATCAACCGTGGCTGTACAATAAATATCGGTCTGCCGAACAGCGACGAAGTAACGCTTATGCTTGAATATCTGCGTATAATCG